>JASLEW010000227.1 GCA_030150965.1 Thermoanaerobaculia bacterium
AATGCCCAGGGCCAGTTCAAGCTCGGCCTCGAGCGCGGAGCCATCGGGATTGGCTCCGGGATTGGCTCCGCCGTACCGTTTAGTACCCCCATCCGGAAATACGGTGAGGCACCGAGGCCGCCGCGCCGCCGCCCCAGCGGCGTTGCGCTCCCTGCGGCGTAGTCCCCGCTACGCCTCGGTCGCGCGCCTGGCTGGGACGGCGGCGCGGCGGCCTCGGTGCCTCACCGTATTTCCGGATGGGTTTACTAAACGGTACGGCGGAGCCAATCCCGGAGCCAATCCCGATGGCTCCGCGCTCGAGGCCGAGCTTGAACTGGCCCTGGGCATTGGCTAGACTGCAAGCTTGGTTCTGGCAACCCAAGAGGACGGCCCGCCAGGGGACAGGACGCCGGCCGGCCGCCGGTCGCCCATTTTTCTCCCCGGCGAGGTCCCCTGACGGCGTGGGAGAGCTTGACGTGCAGCCGAGGAAAGTACTCGTCGTCGACGACTCGAAGCTGATGCAGAAGATGTACGAGGTGATGCTGCGTCAGTATTCGCTGGTGTACGCGTCGGACGGGCGGCAGGCGCTGGAGCGGCTGCGCGAGCACCGGGACGTGGACCTGGTGCTGCTCGACATCAACATGCCCAACATGAACGGCCTGGAGTTCCTCGAGGAGGTGCGCGCCGGCTCCGGCGGCCCGGACCGGAGCGCCGGCGGGCTCGGCCTCGCGGTCGTCATCGTCAGCACCGAGGGGCGCGAGGAGGACACCGCCCGCGGCCTCGAGGCCGGAGCCGCCGCCTACATCCGCAAGCCTTTCCACAGCGAGGAGATCCTGGACGTGATCTCGCGCCTGCCGGCGAGGTCGGCCGCTTGAGCGAGCGCACCGCCCACGCCCCCGCCGCGCCCGGCGCCGCGCCCCTGGCCGGCGGCCTCGATCCGCTGCAGCTGACCGCCGAGCTCCGCACCACGCTCGACCGCGCCGGCGAGCTGGCGCGCATCGCCGAGATCAACCTGCGCGAGATGGCCGAGCGCGGGCTCGATCCGGCGGGCGCCGGCCGCATCACCGAGCTGGAGCGCCGCCTGGCCACCGCCGACTCCGACGTCAAGGAGCTGGCCTCGCGGCTGGTGGACTCCGAGCACCAGGGCGGACGGCTGATGAACCTCTACGTCGCCACCTACCAGCTGCACGCCACGCTCGACCCGGCCGAGGTGCAGGCGACGATCGCCGAGATCGCCATCAACCTCCTGGGCGCGGCGCAGTTCGTGCTGCTGCTGCGCAAGGACGACGCCCCGTGGTGCGAGATCGCGCTGATCGAGGGGGCGCACGGCGACCTCGACCCGCGCTACGACGGCGAGGCCTACGCCGGCGGCGATCCGATGGTCGACGCCACGCTCGCCGACGGCGTGCTGCGCCTGGGCCCGACGGGCGAGTCGCAGGCGCTCGCCGCGGTGCCGCTGCGGGTGCAGAACGAGATCGTCGGCGCCCTGGTGCTGCTCAAGCTCCTCGACCACAAGCCGATCCTGCGCGCCGAGGACCGCGACCTGCTCGACCTGCTGTCGGCGCACGCCGCCTCGGCCCTGTTCGCGGCGCGCCTGTTCGCCACCAAGGATCGCAAGCTGCGCACGCTGGAGAGCCTGGTCAAGCTCGCGCGTGGAGAGTGACGGAGCGGCGAGCGGACCGATGGCCATCTCCGGCAGCCTGAAAGACGTCTCCGTCGCCGATGTGATGCAGTTCATTCACCTCGGACGGCGAACCGGCACCCTGCTGCTCACCCGCGGTCCGCTGCGCGCCATGATCGGCTTCCACGGCGGCCGGCTGGTGTCGGCGCAGGCGCCGCGCACGCCGAAGCTCGGCGACCTGCTGATCTCGTCGCGCCTCATCGACCGCCCGACGCTCGACCAGGCGATCCAGGACCAGTCGCACGAGCGCGACCGGCGCTCGCTCGGCCAGATGCTGGTGGCCTCGGGCGCCATCGACGCCGAGGGCCTGCGCCGGGTCATCGCCCAGCAGATCGAGCAGGCGGTCTCCGAGGTGATGGTGTGGGACACCGGCACCTTCGAGTTCGCCATCGACGACCTGCGGCCGATCGACGACATCGCGCTCTATCCGAGCGACGTGCTGCCCGACGCCGACATCAACACCCAGATGGTGCTGCTCGAAGCCGCCCGCATCTTCGACGAGCGCAACCGCGGCCGCGAGGCCGGCGGCGACCGCGACGCCACCGGCGCGCACGCCCTCGTGCCGCTCCAGCCGGTGGGCGACAAGCGGCGCAGCGTCCCGGTCGAGGTCCCGGTCACGGCCGGCGGTGGCGGCGGCTTCGCGGACGGCGATTCCACCAACCCGGCGCTGGAGACGGGGCTGGCCGCGACCGCCGCGGCGGCGACGGCCGCCGCTTCCTCGGTGGCGCTGCTCGATCCCGGCGACGAGACCCTCTCGCGGCGGCGCTGGGAGTCGCCGAAGCACGCCGCCGAGCGCCTGCACCTGCAGATCGTCTCGGCCGACGCGCCGCTCGGCGAGCAGCTGGCCGAGGCCCTGCGCCACGAGGTCGCGAGCATCGAGGGGATCGGCATCGCGCAGGCCGGCCTGGCGGCCCCGGGCGACCCGCCGCCGATCGTGGTGCTCGACCTCCGCCCCGGCGGCGTGACCCTCGAGCAGGCGGCGGCCCTGCGCCGCTCCCGGCCGCGGGCCTCGGTCATCGCCGTGGTGGACGAGGGCACCGTGGTCTCCAAGGTCTACGCCGCCGGCATGCTCAACGCCCTGCCGCCCGACGTCGAGGCGATCGCCGCCTGCGTCGAGAACCTGATCGAGAGCCGCGAGGACCTGGTGCGCGGCTCCTCCGGCCGCGGCGGCGCCATCGGGGCGCAATCCGGCGTGGCGCGGCTGCGGCGCGTCTTCGGCGACCTGCGCTCCGGCCTGATCTCGGCCACCGTGGCGCTCAACCTCATGCACATCATCTCGGAGTCGGTCGAGCGCGCCGTGCTCTTCCTGGTCAAGCGCGACCACCTGGTGGCGCTCGGGGCCTTCGGCTCCGACGCGCAGGGTCGCCCGCTCGCCGAGCTGACCCGCGGCATCAAGTTCCCGACCGAGGTCGAGAGCGTCTTCTCGCGCAGCCTGACGGTCGGCGAGGTGCAGTCGCTGACCTACGAGGAGGCGGCGCTGCCCGAGCCCTTCCGCTCGCTGGTCGGCCGCTCGCGCACCGGGCAGGTGGTGGTCTTTCCGGTGCTCGGCACGCAGCGCGTCATCTCGGTCATCTACACCGACAACGGCGAGCGGGACGAACCGATCGAGGACATCGACATCCTGGAGCTGGCCACCGCCCAGGTCGGCATGGCGTTCGAAAACGAGCTGCTGCGGCGCCAGATCTCGCAGAACCGCGACGAATAGGTCCATCCTTCCCACCCTCCGGGGGGAAGGGGCACCACTCCCACTTTCATAGCTCGGGGTCGGCCGTCGCCGATGGGGAACTACTGCGTGGGCTGCTGGAAGGGATCGAAAGGCACGGAGCGGAAGCCCGCCGGGACGTCGTAGGTGCCGGCCGGGGCCTCCCGGGTGTCGGCGGCCACCAGCTCCTCGACCGACTTGGTGCTGGCGCTGCCGATGTTGATCGTCGTCTCCTGGTAGACCGGGAAGCCGTCGAGGCGGCCCTCCTTCTGCGCCCAGTCGCTGGCGTTGGGCTGCATCGAGGCCAGCGCGGCGTTCATCTGGTTGTAGGCCGCGTAGAGCGGGATGTCCTTGGTCAGCCACCACTGCGCCACCATGCGCAGACCGTGCTGATTGGTCAGCTCCAGGTTCATGCGCGTGGCGTTCCAGGTGCGGAACTGGCGCGTCTCGGTGCCCGGCGTGACGGTGGCCTTGATCTGGTTGTCGGCGACGTAGCGCTGGAAGCTGTCCTGGTCGCGCG
Source organism: Thermoanaerobaculia bacterium (assembly GCA_030150965.1). Taxonomy (GTDB): domain Bacteria; phylum Acidobacteriota; class Thermoanaerobaculia; order Multivoradales; family UBA5704; genus JASLEW01. The sequence continues at coordinate 3,883 of JASLEW010000227.1, forward strand.
GCGGCACCACGGTCTGCCAATCGATCGGCAGGCCCACCTCGCTGTAGGTGCGGTCGGTGTGATTGATCAGGTAGATCTTTTTGCGGTCCAGGCGCACAATGATCGTGGTGCTGCCCTCGTCGCGACGCAGGCGGTCGCTGCCCACCCAGACCTTGGCCTGGGCGTCGTGCGGCTCCTGCACGCGGTTGCCGAGCCGCATCCCGGTGGTGTGGGCCTTGACGGTGAGCAGCAGGTCGGCGCCGGCGCGCGCGCCCGGCAGGACGGCCGAGGCCAGGAGCGCGGCGAGGAGCGGCAGCGGACGGAGGCGGTGGCTGAGGTGACCCATGTCCGCCAGCTTACCGCCCGCCGGCAGGGCTGACAAGCAGCGCGCCCCCCGCCGCACGCGCCGCGCTGGCGCCCCGCTCCCGGGCTCGGGGCGGGCGGCGCAGGATCCGGCGCCGTCGCGGGTTTCATCTCCAGCCCGCCCACCGCCCACCGGGGCGCCGCGGCCGGCCCCGACCCGGCCCCCTCCCGGGTGGCCGGTCTCCCGCCCCTCCGGCGGCCGCTTCCTGGCGCCGGAGCGCGAGGTCTCGACGGAGGAGTCATGCGAGTGGCAAAGCTCAACATCCTCGGCGCCCTGGGCGCCGTCTCCCTGGCCGGCCTCGCCGCCGCCGCGGGCGCCGCGCTGCTGGGCGCCCTGAGCGTCCCGGCGCTGGCCGGCGGCCTCGTCTCGCCACGGGAGGCCGCGGCCGCCGCGGGCAGGGAGGCGCACCGCGCGCCGTCGCGGATGCCCTGGAAAGAGGCCGGCCTGACCGAGCGCCAGGCGGCGGCGCACCTGCTGAACCGGTTCGCCTTCGGCCCGCGCCCGGGCGACCTCGACCGGCTGGCGGCGGATGGCGCGGCCGGCCTCGACCGCTGGTTCGAGACCCAGCTCAGGGCGGCCACCCCCGATCCCAACCTCGACGCGCGCCTGCGCGAGCTGCCGGCGCTCGCCATGACCGAGACCGACCAGGTGCGGACCTACCGCAACCCCGGCCAGATCCTCAACGAGGCGGTGCGGGAGGGAGTGATCAGCAAGGACGAGGTGGCCGAGGCCAAGGCCGACAAGATCCTGCCGAAGCTCTTCCGCCAGCAGGCCGCCGGCCGGGACGCGGCGGTGGGCGAGGACACCGAGCCCGGCGCCGGCCTCAGGGCGCGCCTGCTGGCCTTCGCCCGGCGCAAGGGCTACCAGCCCGAGCGCGAGCTCATCGAGCAGCTCACGGCGCAGAAGGTGCTGCGCGCCACCGACTCGCTCAACCAGCTGCAGGAGGTGATGACCGACTTCTGGTTCAACCACTTCAACGTCTCCTCGGCCAACGGCCAGGCGCGCCCCTACCTCCTGGCCTACGAGCGCGACGCGATCCGGCCGGCGGCGCTCGGCACCGTGCGCGCGCTCCTCGAGGCCACCGCCCGCCATCCGGCGATGCTCTACTACCTCAACAACGCCGAGTCGACCGCCTCGCCCGACGCCCCGACCCTGCTCGACGACGAGATGCAGTCGATGCGCGCCAACCGCCCGGCCTACCGCCGCTTCGGCGTCGGCCCGCCGCCACCGTCCGCCAAGCCGGCCAACCGTCCCAAGGCCCGCGGCCTCAACGAGAACTACGCGCGCGAGCTGATGGAGCTGCACACCCTGGGCGTCGACGGCGGCTACACGCAGAAGGACGTGGTCGAGGTGGCGCGCGCCTTCACCGGCTGGACGGTGCTGCCGTCGGGCCCGGCGCGCGAGAACGCCGAGAAGCGCCTGGAGCGGGTGCGCCAGTGGGGGGGCCTGGGCTTCCACGCCGACGGCGACTTCCTGTTCCGCGCCGACATGCACGACGACGGCCCCAAGGTGGTGCTCGGCTACCACCTGCCGCCGGGGCGCGGCATGCAGGACGGCGAAACGGTGCTCGACCTCCTGGCCAGCAACCCGGCGACGGCGCGGCACCTGTGCACGCAGCTCGCGGTGCGCTTCGTCTCCGACCGGCCGCCGGCGGCGCTGGTGGACCGCCTCGCCGCCGCCTACAGCCGCAGCGGCGGCGACGTGCGCGAGCTGCTGCGCACCCTGGTGCGGTCGCCGGAGCTCTGGAGCCGCGAGGCGCTCGGCGCCAAGGTGAAATCGCCCTTCGAGCTGGCGGTCTCGGCGGTGCGCGCCGCCGGCGCCCACGTCGAGGACGCGGAGCCGCTCACCGGCTGGATCGCGCGCATGGGCGAGCCGCTCTACGCCTACCAGGCGCCGACCGGCTACCCCGACCGCGCCGACGCCTGGGTGAACACCGGGTCGCTGCTCAACCGGATGAACTTCGGCCTGCAGCTCGCCGCCCAGCGCATCCCAGGCATCGACATGGACCTGCCGTCGCTGCGCGACGGGCGCGAGCCGGAGTCGCGCGACGAGGCGCTCGGCGTCTACGCCGCGCTGATCCTGCCGGGCCGCGACCTGGCGCCGACCGTCCGCCTGCTCACCCCGATGCTCGCCGATCCGGCGCTGGTGCACCGCGTCGACGCGGCGGCGCCGGTGCCGCCGCCGGCGGGGCCGCCAGGCGCGGCGGGCGGCGCCGGCGGCGCCGCCCC
>JASLEW010000238.1 GCA_030150965.1 Thermoanaerobaculia bacterium
CAGGCGCCGCCGGTGCGAGCGTGGCCGCGGCCGGAGCGGCCGGCGTCAGGGCGGCGGCCGGTAGGTGAGCGGCGGCCGGCGGAGCGGCCACCAGAAGGGCGACGGCCGCGGCCACGCCGCCCGACCAGGTTGCCAGCCCTCTGGTTCTCGCCATCAGCCTCTCCTCGCCTTCACCTCTCCACGTCTCGCCGCGGCCGCGCGCCCGGCGTCGTCACCGGCGGCCTCGCCAGCGCAGGTGATGCGGCGGCAGAGATTATCGCAGGAGGAGCGGCGAAGACGAGAAATGTGGCCAGGCGACAGGCTGCAGGCACTTGCCGCCTGGCCGGAGACCTACAGAGGTGAGCGGACTGCTGCGCCGGCCGGACCGGCCGGGGCGTCGATTTCGTGAGGTAAGACGGAGCGCAGCGCCAAGCGGTTCACCCGGAAGCACATTTCCCTGATTTGGAGTACTCTACCGGCGCGCTAATCGATCGAACAAGACGAGGATTTCTATCGATGCGATCAGAATTCTCGATAGATGCCCTGGATGGGCTCTCGGTCCGCGACCTGCGCGCCGTCATCGTGCTCGCCGAGCGCCTGCACTTCGGCCGCGCCGCCGAGGACCTGGCCATCGCGCAGCCGTCGCTCTCCGCGGCGCTCCAGAAGGTGGAGAGGGTCCTGGGCGAGCGCCTATTCGAGCGCACCTCGCGCCAGGTGACGCTCACTCCGGCCGGGCAGCAGGTGGTGCTGCGGCTGCGCTCGGCCTTCGAGGAGCTCGCCGAGATCGGCCGCCGGCGCGCCGGGCGCGAGCCGCTCGCCGGCCGCTTCCGCCTCGGCCTGGTGCCGACCATCGGCCCCTACTACGCGCCCACCTTCCTGGCCGTGCTGCGCCACCGCTTCCCGCGGTTGGAGCTGGTGCTCACCGAGGCGCTCACCGGCGGGCTGCTCCAGATGCTGCGCCAGCGCACCCTGGACGGCGCCATCGTCTGCCTGCCCACCGGCGAGCCGGGGCTGACCGAGACGCCGCTGCTGCGCGAGCCGTTCGTGCTGGCGGTGCCGGCCTGCCATCCCCTGGCGGGCTCGGGCGAGATCTCGGCCGACCAGCTCGATCTCCGGGAGATCCTGCTCATGGAGCCCGGCCACTGCCTGCGCAGCCAGGCGCTGGAGAGCTGCGGCGTGGCCCCGGGCGCCACGCTGAGCCCCACCCAGGCGGCGAGCGTCGAGACCCTGCGCCACCTGGTGGCGGCCGGCAACGGCTGCGCCCTGCTGCCGCTGATGGCGGTCGGCAGCGGAATGGACTGCCATGGGCTGGTGCGCTACCTGCGCTTCCGCGCTCCGGAGCCGGGGCGCACCATCGGTTTCGTCTTCCACCAGCACTGCGCCCACCCCGACGACGCCGCCGAGCTGGGAAGATTCCTGGCCGCCCTCCATCCCGGCGGCGCGGACGGCCCGGCCGAGCATGCGGCGACGGAACCGCCGTCCCCGCTCGCCTAGGCTCTCTCCTGCTCCGCCGCCGGCGGAGGGGGCGTGTGGCGGCTGCCGCGGCAGCGCATGCCGGCGCGGAACGCCTCGCGCTCCTCCGGGCTCATCTGCTCCCAGCGCTCGATCAGCCGCCTCCGCCACTGGTGACGGCGGAAGCCGCCGCCGTGGCCGGGGCGGAAGCCGCCGAGCAGGAGCCGCGCCAGCACGAGCAGGCCGACCGCCTGCCAGAAGCCCACCGTCTTCAGGCCGAAGAGCGCCGGCATCAGCCAGTTCCACAGGCTCATGACGAAGAGGCCGAAGAGGGCCACGGCGAGGGTTGCGAAGATCACGAACAGCACGATTTTCTTGACGAACCTGACGGGTCGCATATCGGTCTCACTCCTCACGGATGGTCGAACTGGTCGTAGATGGCGCGCAGACGCTGCCGCAGGTGCAGCACGGCGTAGTGCTTGCGCGCCAGCAGGGTGTTGACGCCGGTGCCGGTCGCGGCGCTGATCTCCTTGAAGCTCCGGCCCTCGATCTCGTGGGCGACGAACGCCTCGCGCTGCTCCGCCGGGAGCTCGTCGAGCGCCGCGTCCAGCTCCTCAAGCAGCACGCCGCGGACGAAGTCCACCTCCGGTCCGGCCTCGGGCGAGGGCAGCAGCTCCGCGAGCAGCAGCCTGCTGTCCTCGTCGGGCGCGCCGCCGGTCTCGACCGCCGCCGCGGGCCGGCGCTTGCGGAACAGGTCGGTGATGCGATTGCGCGCCACGCGGAACAGCCAGGCGCCGACCTGCTCGATGGGCTGCATCAGCCGGTAGGCCTCGACCAGCTCGAAGAAGACCTCCTGCAGGATGTCCTCGACGTCGCCCTCGTCGGCCACCCGGCGGCGGACGAAGCGGCGCAGCCGGCCGCCTTCGCGCCGCACCGTCTCGGCGATCTGCCGGTCCTGCCGGTCGCGGTCACTCATCCACGGTAGGCTCGCCGCGTCGCTCATCAAGGATGAAGACGGGCGGAGGCGGGAAATATTGTAGGTGGGCGGACGCGGCGAGACGGGGGCACGCGCGTGAGGCGGCGGGTTCAGCCGGCCACGCTATCGGGTGCTGAGCAGGGTGGCCGCGGCTTCCTCGTCGCTCAGCCCGGCGATGTCGGCCAGCACCGCGTCCTCGATCACCACCGCCAGCTGCGCCACGGTCGGCGCCTCGAACAGGACGCGCAGCGGCAGCTCGATGTGAAAGGCCTCCTCGATCCGGGCCGCCAGGCGCGGCAGCAGCAGGGAGTGGGCGCCGAGGTCGAAAAGGTTGTCGTTGATGCCGATGCGGTCGCGGTGCAGCGCCTCCTGCCAGATCGCCGCCAGCAGCTCCTCGGTCTCGGTCTGCGGCGCCACGTGGCCGGCGTCCTCGCCGAGCGCCAGGTCCGGCAGGGCGGCGCGGTCGAGCTTGCCGGTCGGCGTCAGCGGCAGCGCCGGGAGCATCAGGTAGTCGGCAGGGACCATGTAGGCCGGCAGGCGCGCGCGCAGGAACTCGCGCAGCTCGCCGGGCGCCGGCGGCGGCTGCACCGCCGGCACCGCGTAGGCGACGAGGCGCCAGTCGCCGGGCGCCTGCTCGGCGGCGGCGACCGCCGTCTCCCGCAACGCCGGGTGGGCGGCGAGCGCCGCCGCGATCTCGCTCGGCTCGACGCGGAAGCCGCGCACCTTGACCTGGTCGTCGATGCGGCCGGCGAAGTCCAGGACGCCGTCGGCGCGGTGGCGCGCCAGGTCGCCGGTGCGGTACAGGCGCGCGCCCGGCCCGGCGCCCAGCCCATCCGGACAGGGGATGAAGCGCTCCGCCGTGAGGTCGGGGCGCCCGAGGTAGCCGCGCGCCAGGCCGCCGCCGGCGATGTGCAGCTCGCCGGCGACCCCCACCGGCACCGGCCGCAGCCCACGGTCGAGCAGCCAGATGCTGGCCGCGCCCCAGGGGCGCCCGATCGGCACGCCGGCGTGGCCGATCGCGGCGGCCGGCAGACCGACGGCCGCGCGCGCCGGCGGGGCCTCGGATCCGGCTGGTGCCGGCGAGGGTGCGGCTGGTACCAGCGCCGGTGCGGCTGGCGCGGATGCGGTTGCCGATGGCGTCGATGGTGCCGTTGGCGTCGGCGCGGCGGTGAGACGGCAGGAGGTGGCCACCACCGTGGCCTCCGTGGGGCCGTAGGTGTTGACCAGCTCCGGGAGGCCGCCGAGCGCCGCGAGCCAGCCGGCGACGTGCTCCGGCAGCGCCCGCTCGCCGCCCAGGATCACCAGGCGCACGGTTTCCGGCCAGGCGGGGGCGCCGTTGCCGCGCGCCAGCTCGGCGGCCAGGGTGTGCCAGTAGGCGGTCGGCAGGTCGAGGACGGTGACGTGGTGCCGGCCGCAGGCGGCGAGGAGCGCCTGGGGCGAGGCGAGCATGGCATCGTCGCGCAGCACCAGCGTCGCGCCGGCCGCCAGGCAGGGGAAGATCTCCTCGACGCTGGTGTCGAAGGCCGGCGAGGCGAACTGCAGCACCCGGTCGCCCGGCGCCAGGGCGTAGCTGGCACAGGCGGAGGCAACGAAACGGGCGAGCGCCCCGTGCTCCACCTCGACCCCCTTGGGCTGGCCGGTGGAGCCGGAGGTGTAGAGCACGTAGGCCAGGTCGCGCGGGCCGGCCGCGGCGGCGCCGGGGGCCGAGAAGACGGCAGCTTCGGCGGCGGCACCGGGAGCTGGGGAGGCGCCGGTATCCGCGGCGGTGGCATCGGGAGCCAGGAAGGCGGAAGCATCTGCCGTGGGTGGCGCCGTGCCGGCCGTCGCCGCCGCCGTTGCGGTGAGCGGCCGGACCGTGGCGGCCGGCGGCTCGCCCATCTCCAGGACGTCGATCACCAGGCCGCCGAAGCCGCACGCCTCGGCGCGGCTGAGCGGCGCGAGCAGCGCGGCGGCCGCGGCGTCGCGCAGCAGGAGGGCGTGGCGCTCCGCCGGAAGCGCCGGATCGAGCGGCAGGTAGGCCGCATCCGCGGCGAGCACGCCGAGCAGGCCGGTGATCAGCTCCGGGCTGCGCGGGATGCACACTCCCACCACCTGCCCGCGGCCGAGACCCGCGGCGCGCAGGCGGCCGGCCACCCGCAGGACGCGCCGCGAGAGCTCGGCGTAGCTGATCACGGTGTCCCCCGCGACCAGCGCCGCGGCGGTGGGCGCAGCCGCCGCCTGCTCCAGGAAGCGGCGGTGGGCGAGGGAGAGGTGCGCCTCGGACGTGCGGTCTTCCTTCCTGCCGGCCGCTGCCGGCGCCGTCACGCCGGACGTCGCCGGCACCGCCATGCCCACCGTGCCCTGCGCCGCCATGCCGGCCGTTACCGTCACAGCCGTTACCGCCGTGGCCGGCACCGCCGTCCCGGCCGTTGCCGCCGCTGCCGTTCCGGCCGTGCCCAACGCATCCGCGGGCGGCATGGGCGGCGCCGCGGCGCTCCACTCGACGGCGGCCTGGTGGCGCTCGGCGGCGGTGAGCAGCGGCAGCTCGCCCACCCGGCGCGCCGGCGCCGCGGCGGCCGCCGTGAGCAGGGTCGCGAGGTGGCCGACCAGCCGCCGCACGGTGGCCGCCTCGAACAGGTCGCGGTTGTAGTGCACCACGCCGGTGAAGGTCTCCCCCTCCTCCACCAGCCAGAGGGCCAGATCGACGTTGGCGCGCACGCCCTCGTAGAGGTAGACGGTGGAGATCTCGACTCCCTGCCGCTCGACGGCGGCGACGGAGAAGTTCTGCATGCCGAACATGGCCTGGAAGAGCGGCGTGCGCGACAGGTCGCGCTCGCGCTCCAGCTCCTCGACCAGAACCTCGAACGGCAGGTCCTGGTGCTCGTAGGCCCCCAGGGTCACCTCGCGCACCCGGCCCATGAGCTCGGTGAAGCTCGGCTCGCCGCCGAGGTCGGTGCGCAGCACCAGGGTGTTGACGAAGAAGCCCAGCAGCGGCTCGACCGCGCGGTCCCGCCGGTTGGCCACGAAGGTGCCGGTGTTGATCTCGTCCTGGCGGGTGTAGCGCTGCAGCAGGGCGTCGAAGCCGGCGAGCAGGGTCATGAACGGCGTCGTCGCGGTGGCCAGTCCGAGCGCCCGCAGGGCGCGCGCGAGCGGCGCCGGCAGCGCCACCGTCTCGAAGCTGCCGCGGTAGGTCTGCACCGCCGGCCGCGGCCGGTCGGTGGGCAGGTGCAGCAGCTTCGGCGCGCCGGCCAGCCGCTGGCGCCAGTACCCGGCCTGCCCGCGCGCCTCCTCGCCCGCCAGCCACCGCTGCTGCCAGGCGGCGTAGTCCACGTACTGCACGGCCAGCTCGGGCAGCGGCGAGGACCGGCCGGCGGCGAAGGCGCCGTAGAGCGCCGCGAGCTCGCGGATGAAGACGCCGAGCGACCAGCCGTCGAAGACGATGTGGTGGACGGTGAGCAGCAGCAGGTGCTCCTCGGCCGCGAGCCGCGCCAGGGCGAGCTCGACGAGCGGCCCGCGCTGGAGGTCGAAGACGTGGGCGCCCTGGCGCTGGGCGAGGCGCCAGCTCTCGGCCCGGGCATGCTCGGCGCCGAGCCCGGCGAGGTCGAGCAGCGGCAGGGGGCGCGGACGGGGGGGCGAGAGGACCAGCGACGGCCGTCCGCCCGCGGCCACGAACGTCGCGCGCAACCCCTCGTGGCGGCGCACGATCTCGTTCAGGGCGCCGGCCAGCGCCGCAACCTGCAACCGGCCGCGCAGGCGCAGGGTGAGCGGCAGGTTGTAGGTGGTGGTCCCCGGCTCCAGCTGCACCAGGAACCACTGCCGGAGCTGCGACGACGACAGCGGCAGCTCGCCCCGGCGCGGCACCGGCACGATCGGCGACGGCCCGGCCGGCGGCATCCCCGCAGAGGCCGCCCGCGGAGAGACCGCCGCGGAGGCCGCACCCGGGGCTGATACCGCGAGCTCGGCGATGCCCTCCGCCAGGTCGGCCAGCGCCGGCCGCTGGAAGAGCAGGCGCAGCGGCACCTCGACGCCCAGGATCTGGCGCAGGCGGGCGATGAGCTGCGTGGCGAGGAGCGAATGGCCGCCGGCCTCGAAGAAGTGCGTGGCTCGGCCGGGGGGCGCAATGCCCAAGATCTCGCTCCACAGGCCACCAAGGAGCTTCTCCAGGGAGGTGCAGGGCAACGCCGCCGCGGGATCGGAGGCGCCGCTGCCGGCGCCGGGATCGAGACCTCCGGCAGGCGAGCGGTCGAGGCCGTCGTGGCCGCTATCGGCGCCATCGCCGGCCGCGCCGGCCGCGCCAAGGTACCCGGCGGCCGTCCCCGTGGCAGCGCCCGGAGCCATGGCACTGCCCGGAGCCGTGGCGCCACATGGAGCCGTGGCACCCGCGGTGACGCCCGCGGCGGTGGCGCCGCCGCCGCTCCCGGGGAAGCCGGCGGCGCTGGCGACCCCGGAGACCCCGGAGAGCATCGGTGCGGGCAGCGCCGCGCGGTCGAGCTTGCCGTTCGGCGTCACCGGCAGGGCGTCGAGGAAGACGAAGGCCGTGGGCACCATGTACTCGGGCAGGGCGCGGCGCAGCGCCGCGCGCAGCATGCCCACCGTCGGCGCCTGGCCAGAGACTGGCGCCACCGGCACGACATAGGCCACCAGGCGGAGGTCGCCATGCCCACCGGCGGCTCCGGCAGGACCGGCAGAAGCAGGCGTGCCCAAGGCGGAGGCGGAGCCAGGCGCTCCCTGGCCGCCCGGGACTCCGGCGGTGCCGGCCGCCCCGGGGGGGCCTTGGACGCCGGCACCGCCGGAGCGCGCCACCACCACCGCCTCGCGGACCCCCGGCTGGCGGCCGAGCACCGTCTCGATCTCGCCCAGCTCGATGCGGTAGCCGCGGATCTTGACCTGCTGATCGAGGCGGCCCAGGAACTCCAGGTTGCCGTCGGGGAGAGCGCGCACCCGGTCGCCGGTGCGGTAGAGGCGGCCGCCGGGCCGCCCGCCGAAGGGGTCCGGCACGAAGCTGGGGGCGGTCAGCTCGGGCCGGCCGCTGTAGACCGAGCTCAGGCAGTCGCCGCCGATGTAGAGGTCGCCGGGGACGCCGATCGGCGTCGGCTCCAGGGCGGCGTCGAGGGCGTGATAGCGGGCGTTGGCGATCGGCCGGCCGTAGGGGATGCTCGGCCAGGATGGATCCACCTCGCCGACCGGGAACCAGTTCGACCACACCGTGGCCTCGGTGGCGCCGCCCAGCGCCATGACCCGCGCCGCGGGGAAGGCCCGCCGCACGCGGTCCGGCAGGGTGACCGGGATCCAGTCGCCGGAGAGCAGCACCAGGCGCAGGCGGCTGCGGCTGTCGGGCTCTCCCGGGAACAGCGGCGCGAGCCGCACCAGCGCCGCCGGCGCCGAGTCCCAGAGGGTGATGCCGCCGTCGCGCAGCAGCGCCACCTGGCGGTCGGCCTCGGCCACCTCCTCGTCGGTGGCGACGTGGACGGTGCCGCCCGCCGCCAGGACGCCGAAGATGTCGTAGACCGAGAGGTCGAAGCAGAGCGAGGTGATGAACAGCACGCGGTCGGCCGGGCCGACGCCGAAGGTGCGGTTGATCCAGGCGATCAGGTTGGCGACCGGCCGGTGCTGCACGGCGATGCCCTTGGGCTCGCCGGTCGAGCCCGAGGTGTGGATCACGTAGGCGATGTCCTCGCCCGCCGCCATCACCGGCGGCGGCGTGGCCGGCTGCGCCGCGAGGTGCCATCCGGTCCACAGGCGCTTGCGGCGGCGTGCCGCCGGGGAAGAGGCGGCGGCCGGAGGCCGGCGCAGCAGCACGTCGAAGCGGAAGCGCAGCTCGTTGGCGAAGCTGTCGTCACGCGGCAGCACGGCGGCCTCGTCCCCGGCGCCGGCAGCGCCCACGGTCACCGCCAGGTCGCGGAAGAAGTCGGGGTCGAACGAGAGCTCGGCGCGCCGAATCGCCGCGGCGCCGGCCCCGGCGTCGAGGCGCCCCTGGGCGATGGCCTGGCTCAGCTCTCCCGCGCGGCGGGCGTCGGGCACGTCGGCGAGGAGCAGCGCGCCGCCCGGCTCCAGGCGCGCGAAGGCCGCCGCCGCGACCTCCTCCAGGTAGTGCGGCCCGGGGAAGAACTGGACCGTGCTGGCCAGGAGCACGAGGTCGAAGCGCTCGCCCGGCGGCAGCAGCGCGTCGAGCTCGTGGGCGAAGCCGGTGAGCAGCGCGACGCGTTCCTCCAGGCCGGGGAGGCCGGCGGACGCCGCGGCGAGGCGCTCGCGGTTGCGCTCCTGGGTGAGCGGCGACGGGTCGATGCCCACCACGCGGCGCACGCGCGGCGCGATCTCCCAGAGCAGGAGGCCCGAGCCGCAGCCGATCTCCAGCACCCGCGCGCCGCCGTGCAGCCAGGGCGCGGCCAGGCCGAGGACGTGGTCGCGGTAGCGATCGACCTCGGCGGCGCCGAAGGGCTGCCCGGTCAGGGCGCTGACGAAGCCGCCGGCGGTGATGCGGTCCACCGCCCGCTCGGCCACCAGGTCGAAGAGGGCGCGCACGCCCTCCGGGTCGAGCGGCTCGGGCGCCGGCCGCGGCGCGGCGAGCGCCAGGCAGACGGTGTCGGCGAGCGCCGGCAGGCGCCAGCGCATCTCCTCCACCGCCGCCAGCTGGCCGCGGCCGGCGACGATGGCGCGGGCGCCGGTCGCGGCGAGGATCGATTCCACCCGCTCGGCCGGCCAGGCGGCGTCGAGCGGCAGGTAGCAGCCGCCCGCGGCCAGCACCCCGAGCACCGCCACCACCATGTCGAGCGAGCGCTCCAGCCACACGCCGACGGCGCCGCCGCGCGGCAGGCCGGCCGAGCGCAGCAGGTTGCCGAGCTGCCAGGCGCGGGCCGCCAGCTCGGCGTAGGTCAGGTCGCGCCCGGCGCAGTGGGCGGCGACCGCGGTCGGCCGCCGCGCCGCGGCGGCGGCGAAGAGCTGGTGGATGAGCTGCTCGGCGGGGAGCGGCTCGGCGGTGTCGTTCCATTCGCGCAGCAGCTGGTGGCGCTCGGCCGCGCTCAGCCAGGAGAGGGCCGCGAGCGGCGCGCCCGGATCGGCGGCGACGGCGGCGAGGAGCGCCAGGAAATGGCCGGCCAGGCGCTCCACGGTGGCGCCGTCGAACAGGGCGGCGCTGTGCTCGATCCAGCCCTGGAGGTCGGCGCCGCGGTCGAGCAGCGACAGCGTGAGGTCGAACTTGGCCGCCACCCATTCCAGGTCGAGCGGCGCGGCGTCGAGGCCCGGAAGCAGCGGCGGCGGCCCCTGCCTCTCCAGCTGAAACATCACCTGCGCCAGCGGCTGGCGGCTGAGGTCGCGGCCGGGGCTGAGCTCGTCCACCAGGCGCTCGAAGGGGACGTCGGCGTGGTCGTAGGCGGCGAGCGCGGTGGCGCGCAGGCGGTCCAGGAGCTGCTCGAAGCTCGGGTTGCCGGAGCCGTCGGCGCGCAGTGCCAACAGGTTGACGAAGAAGCCGACGAGGTTCTCGATCTCGGCACGGTTGCGGTTGGCCACCGGCGAGCCGATGGCGAAATCGGCCTGGCCGGTGAGGCGATGGAAGAGGCCCTGCCAGGCGGCGAGCAGGGTCATGAAGAAGGTGACGCGCCGCCCCCGCGCCACGGCATGGAGCGCGGCGGTGAGGTGCGGCGGCACGAGCAGGCCGCGCACCCCGCCGCGGAAGGTCTGGACCGGCGGGCGCGGCCGGTCGGTGGGGACCTCCAGGGTGCCGAGGCCGGCGAGCTGGCCGCGCCACCAGGCCAGCTGGCGCTCCAGGACGTGGTGCGGCCAGGCGCGCTGCCACACCGCGTAGTCGGCGTACTGCACCGGCGGCGGCGGCAGCGGCGACGGGTGCCCTTCCAGGGCCGCGGCGTAGTGCGCGGCCATCTCGGCCTGGAAGACGCCCTCGGACCAGCCGTCCGAGACGATGTGATGGGCGGTGCGCAGCAGCACGTGGCGCTCGCCGGCCGCGTCCAGCCGCACCAGGGTGGCGCGCAGCAGCGGCCCGCGCGCCAGGACGAAGGGGCGGGCGGCCTCG
>JASLEW010000255.1 GCA_030150965.1 Thermoanaerobaculia bacterium
GCGGCGTTGCGCCTCCGCACCGTAGTCCCTGCTACGCTTGCGTCGGCGCGCCTGGCCAGGAAGCCGGATTGCGGCGCGACTACCATGCGAACTAACCGTGCGGGACACTAGCGTGCTCGCAGGGCGCCGCGATCGTACCCGCCAGGTCACCTCGGCTCGGGATGGACCCGCGGCGGGCCGGGCGGCGCGATCTCGTCGGCCACGCGCGCGAGGAACCTCCGCAAGGTGGTGATCCCCTCGTGGTACTCGCCGTGGATCCTGGCCTGGTCGAGGGTCGAGTAGCCGTGAGCGATACGGTTTCTCAAGCCCACGGCACCTCGCATCCTGGCCGCCAGGTCGCGATCGATTGCGCCATGGTGCGCCAGGAGGTCGAAGGTGGCGCTCGCCTCGTCGGGCGACCCCCAGCGAGCATCGGCGACCCAGTGGGCGGCGAGATCGATGCACTCCTGTATGGCCAGGAAGAGATGGAAGCTCGCCAGGTCCTGGGCATCGGGATCTGCCAGGAAATCGGCGGCAGACCGCGATAGCCTGGCCTCGGCGTCGCCGAGCCAGGCGGTGGCCCGGGCCAGCTTTCTCTCCGCGACCTCAGGTCTGACCATCGCGCAGCTTCTCTCGCAATTCCGCCACGGCGGCAGCCGTGAACAGCTTGTGATAGGGCGCCCAATCCCACCAGTCCGTCATGGCGCGGACCTGGAACTCCGTCCACAGCCCCGCCTCCTTCTCACAGAGGAGCACGCCGTCCCGTGCCACCTCGAAGCGCAGGAGCGGCGGGGCCTCGGACAGGAAGGCCAGATCGATCTCCCTGCCGGCCGCTCGCCCCAGCTCCGCTTCGACCTCGCGACGGCAGGCGCTGGTGTCCGGCTCGAGGAGCACTCCCACGTCGACGTCGCTTCCTCTCCGCGCCTCGCCGCGGGCCGTCGAGCCAAAGAGGACGGCAAGCCTCAAAGGCTGGAGGTGGGTCGCTCGGGAACGCAGCCGGTCGAGGATCTCCACGACGGGATCTTACTCCGCGGGCGCCTTTGGGCGCCCCCGGCGCACCAACTCGTGTGGAGCCGATCTCACACGGGAGGAGAGAGAGACATGCAGAAGCGGATCGCGAGGATGACGCTGAGCCGAGAGACGTTGCGCAGCCTGACCGGGCCGGAGCTCACGGCGGCCGGGGCGGGGCGAACCAACCTGATGAGCGTCTGCATCCAGACGTGCGCGTCGTACTGCAATCCCTGCGGCACGACGACCACCACCGCCGCGTAGCAGCGGCGCGGCGCCGCGAGACCTGGCGGGGCGGGCGGAGGGGCGCTAGCGCCCGCGGCCGATCGTCGGCGTCGTCGGCGTCGTCGGCGTTGCCGGCGTCGTCGTCTTCTTCGGCGGCGCCGGCGGCGCCGGCGCCTGCCCGGTGAGGCCGAGACCCGCCAGGGTCTCGGCGAGCTTCTGGTCGAAGAGCTGGGGAGCGGTCAGCATCGGGAAGTGGCCGAGGTGCAGGGCCGCGAGATCGACGACCGCGAAATCCGGCGCGTGCCGCCGGCCGGCCGCGACGTCGGAGGGCAGGGTGGTGTTGATCGCCCGGATCGGCACGTGCACCCGCTCGCAGGCCGCGGCCAGGTCGTAATCGAAGCCGTTCTGCAGCAGCGGCAGGGCGATCTCGGGAGGGGCGGCGCCGAACTGGTCCTCCAGGCGCTGGCGCAGGGGCGCCGGGCAGTCGGGCGGCAGCAGGGAGTCCACGAAGAGCTTGGCGGTGCCGGCGTAGTCCCCCTCCCAGCGGGCCAGGAGGGTCCTGGTCATCGAGGGATCGGGACGGCGCTCGACGTTGTGGAAGGTGTCGACGCCGATCACCGCGACCACCCGGCCGGGCATCCGGCTGGCTGCCTCCAGGGCCACCGGGCCGCCCAGGGAGTGGCCGATGAGGACCACGCGCTGGACGTCCAGGGCCAGGACCACCGCGCGCACGTCGTCGCCCAGGGAGGCGATCGTCCAGGTCTTGCGGTTCCTGCCCGAGTCGCCGTGGCCGGCCAGATCGAGGGCGATCACCTGGCGCTCGGCGCCGAATCTCTCCACCTGCTCGGCCCAGTGGCTGCGGTCGCAGGACCAGCCGTGGATGAACACCAGGGCCGGCTCGCCGCGCCCCTCGGCGTGGTAGCGGATCGGCACGCCGTCGGCCGAGGCGATGGTGGCGTCGATGGCGTCGTGGGAGAGCGGGCGCGGCCGCTCGCGCGGCGCCGCGGCGGCGGGAGGCGCGGCGCTGCGGCAGGCCAGGAGGCTCAGGCAGGAGAGCAGGATCGCGGCGGCGGCGCGCATGGGCGGTTCCTCGGCAGGACGGCGCACGGCCGGTCAAAGATACCGCACCTCCCCGGCCGCCCGGGATGCGGGAGGCGGCTCCGTTTGCCTCGCTCGGCGGCGTGCGAGGGGCGCGCGGCGTGAACGTGCGCGGCGAGCGTCCCCGGCTCGCGCCTCCTCCCGCCGGGACGCGCGGCGCCGACCCCTCGCCCGGCGCTCGGGGGAGGGCCTGCGGACCGCGCTGCCGGGGAGGAGATGCGGAGCGGAACGCCTCCCGCGGCCACCGGGTCCAGGCGGCTACAGGTTCAGGATGCGCACGCTGCCGTTGGTGGTGCTCAGCCGCAGCTCCGTGCCGCCGCCGTTGATCGAGCCCTGGATGTGGCGCCGGCTGGTGCTGGAGGCGGCCACCGGCAGGTCGGTGTGCACGCTGCCGTTGGTGGTGCCGGCGTCGAGGCTGGCGCGCACGTCCCGCGGCAGGCGGAGGGTGACCGAGCCGTTGGTGGTCTCCAGCCCGACACGGCCGTCGAGCCGGGTCAGCGCCACCTCCACGCTGCCGTTGGTGGTCGCGGCCCGCACCTCGCCCGCGGACTGGCGCACGTCGATGTTGCCGTTGGTGGTCTCGAGGACCAGCGGCCCGGCGGCGCCGGCCACCTGCAGGCTGCCGTTGGTGGTCTCCAGGCGGATCCTGCCCTGGGCGCCGGCGAGGTGGACGCCGCCGTTGACGGTGCGTGCCGCAAGCTCGAGCCGCCGCGGCACCTGGACGTGGTACTCGACCGACGCCTGGTGCCCGCCGCCGAAGAGCCAGGCCAGGAAGCCGTGGTTCTCGGGGTACTTGGTATCGATGTGGACGCGCCCCGCCGTGACGTCCACGGCGATCCTGAGCTGGTCCATGACGCGCTTCGCCTCGGCGTCGCTGTCCGCCTTGACCCGCTTGTCGGCCTGCACCCGCACCTCGTTGCGGTCCCAGGCCTCCAGGATGACCGAGCCGTTGGTGTTCCCGATGACCAGGGCGCCGCCGGCGGCGAGCGGGAAGGTGCGGTCGAAGTGCTCGCCGAGGGTGGCGGCGGCGGCCGGCCGGGCGCCGGTGCCGGCGACCGCAAGGGTCGCGACGGCCGCCAGGACGGCGAGCACGGTGAGGACAGGGAGAGCAGCCGCCGCCCGCGCCTGAGCGCGGCCGGAAGGTAGCGGGTGGAGCGCAGCGTGTCGCATGGGGGCCTCCTGCCATCCAGGGATCGGTGGAGTCGAGCCTTCTCGCCCAACAGTACGGGGCGGCGGCGGAAAAGATTCGACGGCGGCGCGGAGGCCGGAGAAGGAGGCGGGGCTTGCCGGCCTTACAATGCCGGACAGGCGGCGCGGCGCCTGCCCCGGCCGGCCCTCCCGCCGGTCCGCGGCGGGAGGGGGCAGGCAGCGGGCGCGGGCCGGTCGAATCCATGTCAGGACAGCCGATCACCGACGACCTGGAGCTGCTCCTCGGGGTCATGCCGCCGGCGATCCGCCAGGCCATCGAGGGCCGCCTGGACGGCGAGGCGCTGGTCGAGATCGTGCTCGACCTCGGCCGCCCGCCCGAGGCGCGCTATGCCGACAGCGGCGTCGAGCTCGCGCCCGAGCCGGTGCAGCGCCAGGACATCGGCCACGTGGTCGAGCGGGTGGGGAGCTTCGGCAAGGACAACCGCGCCGGGATCGAGCGGACGCTCCATCGCATCTCGGCGCTGCGCAACCGGCGCGGCGACGTGATCGGCCTGACCTGCCGCATCGGCCGCGCGGTCTACGGCACGGTGGACATCCTGCGCGACGTGATCGAGTCCGGCCGCTCGATCCTGCTGCTCGGCCGTCCCGGCGTCGGCAAGACGACCCTGCTGCGCGAGGCGGCGCGGGTGCTTGCCGACGATCTGGGCCGGCGGGTGGTGGTGGTCGACACCTCGAACGAGATCGCCGGCGACGGCGACATCCCGCATCCGGGGATCGGCCGCGCGCGGCGCATGCAGGTGCCGTCGCCCGAGCTGCAGCACGCGGTGATGATCGAGGCGGTCGAGAACCACATGCCGCAGGTGATCGTGATCGACGAGATCGGCACCGCCGCCGAGGCGATGGCGGCCCGCACCATCGCCGAGCGCGGGGTGCAGCTGGTGGCCACGGCCCACGGCATCACGCTCGACAACCTGCTGCAGAACCCGACGCTCTCCGACCTGGTCGGCGGCGTCCACGCGGTCACCCTCTCGGACGAGGAGGCGCGCCGGCGCGGCACGCAGAAGACGGTGCTGGAGCGCAAGGCCCCGCCCACCTTCGGCGTGCTGATCGAGATCCTGGACAAGGAGCGGCTCGCCGTGCACCACGACGTCGCCGAGGTGGTCGACCGCCTGCTGCGCGAGGTGCCGGCGCGGCCGGAGCTGCGCACCCGCACGCCGGCCGGCGGGATCGAGATCCAGCCCCCGGCCGCGATGCCGGCGGCGGGTCCCGGGGCCGGCGGCGAAGGCAGGACGGCCGGCGGCCGCTGGGCTGCCGGCCGCGGTGCCCGGAGCCGCGGGTCCCGCGGCTCCCGGCACAGCTGCAGGCAGCCCAGCTGCCGCAGGACGTGCTGCCTTCGCCGCCGGCCACGGGACACGCCGGCGTCATCGCTGCCGGGGGCTGGATCTAGATCAAGGAGGCCGGCGTGCGGGTGCGCAGCTC
>JASLEW010000270.1 GCA_030150965.1 Thermoanaerobaculia bacterium
CCCGGCGGGAGAGCCGGCGCCCGGGGCCTGGGCGGGAGAGCCGGCGCCCGGGACGGCCCGGGCGGCAGGGCCGGTGCCGGGGACCGCTGAAGCGGCAGGCGCGTTGCCGGGCTCCTCTGCGGCCACGGCGAGGCGGCGGACGGCCGCTCCCTCGGGATCCCTCTCGTCGGCAGGACCCAGGCCCTCGACGGCGACGGTGAGCCGGGCACCGCCGCTGCCGCTCCGCTCGGCGCGCTCGATGACCGCGACGGTCGGGTCGGGGTAGACCGCGTCCAGGCGGGTGAAGCGCGACCCGGCGGGCTTGCGGATGGTGACCCCCAACCAGGGGTTGCGGTAGGTGTCCCCGTCCACCACGAAGCCGGGCTGCCCGGCCGGCACCCGCACGGTGCGTCCGCCGCGGGTGTAGGCGAGCACCCGCACCTCGACGTTGCCGAACATCTGCAGGCCGGCGGCACTGAAGGCCGCGAGGTTGTCCTCGCCGGTGTAGCTGCCGAACTGGATGCGCGCCGCGTCGGCCACGCCGGGGCGGTAGACGGCGGCGTCGAAGGGCAGCCAGCGCCCGCCGATCAGCGCCTCGGTCCAGGCGTGCCCGCCCCAGATCCCCTCGTAGTAGACGAACCCCATCGCCACCCGCGACGGAATGCCGGCGGCGCGCTCCAGGGAGGCGAGCAGGATCGCGTAGGCCAGGCAGGTGCCGCGCCGGTTGCGCACCACCTCCGAGGCCGGCGCCACGGCGATGCCCAGGTCGAGCCGCAGGTTCTCGGCCGTCCAATCCTGGAGCTTGCGCACCACGGCGTACGGGTCGCGCTCGCCGGCGGCGACGGTGCGCGCCAGGCGCATCACCTCGGGATCGTCGGACTGGAGCAGGGCGTTGGGCCGGAGGTACGAGGCGGCGTCCGCCACCGCGGTGGCGGCACCGGGCTCCGCCGGAGGTGCGGCCGCCGCGCTCGGCTGGGCCGCGAGCGCCGCCTCGGCGCCGGACTCCGGCGCCGGTGCGGGCAGACCGCCGGCATCCGCCGCCGGTGCAGAGGTTGTGCCGGACAGGGCTGCTCCTGGCGGCGCGGGCGCGGGCCGCCAGACCTCCAGGGTGAGGGTCCGCGGCGAGCTCGCGAGCACCCGCTCCGCCGGGCCGGCGAAGGCCGGCCAGCCCAGGTCCGGGCGCCGGTGGGTGAGCTCGATCCGCATCGACTCGATGGCGCGCGGATCGGGCAGCCGGACGTTGGAGCGCGCCATGGTGCGGTCGTAGGCCTCGGCCGGCAGCTCGCCGCCGGCCCCGGCGCGCAGCGCGGCGATCAGATCGGTGAGGTCGGCGCGGCTGGCGCGGCGGGTCTCCATCTCGCCGAAGGGGAAGGAGTCGGTGCGGCGGCGGAGGCGGCCGGAGGCGTCCAGCTGCACCAGGGCCTTGCCGGGAAGGGCATCGTTGGTCTCCTCCACCTCGAGGACCGGCTGGCCGTCGCGCGTCGTGGCGGCGCGCAGCCGCCGGGTGAAATGCGTCACGCTGCCGGCGTCCGACGCCACGGTGAGATAGGCGATCTCGGCGGCCCCGGCACCCAGCCGCGAGCGGCTCAGCGCCGCGATGCCCTGGGGGCCGAGCAGGGGAGCGGCGAGCGGCAGCGTGCGGGAGTAGGTCCGGCCGCCGGCCTGGCTGCGCAGCTCCAGGCCGGCCGCGGTCCGCGTGCCGTCCACCGTCACCGTCTGGCGGGAGCTGGAGGTCTCGGCGTGCACGGTCAGCACGGTGCCCGCGGCATCCTCGGCGGTCACCAGGCGGCTGCGGATCTCCACCGCATTGCCGAGGCGGTTGAGCACGAAGCGCATCTCGTCGGTGGTGACGCTGCCGCCGCCCGCGCGCGGCTCGGCGGCCTCATGGAGCCAGCCCACCGGCTGGCCGGCCAGGAGCAGCTCCCACCAGAGGTCGCCGGCGGCGGCCGGGGGCAGAGCTGCGGCAGGGGCCGAGAGCGGAGCCACGGCGGGAGCCGGGGACGGAACGGTAGGAGCCGAGGGCGGAGCCACGGTAGGGGCCGAGGGCGCGGCCACGGCAGGAGCCGAGGGTGGAGCTCCGACGGCAGGAGAGGGCGAAGCCGCGGCGGCCGGCGGTGGCGTGGCGGCCACGGCCGGAGTGCCGCGGATGGCAAGCGGGAGGGTCAACGCGAGGCCCGCGGCCAGGGCGAGGGCGCGCCGGCTGGAGAGCAGGCCGGTGCGGTGTGGAGCGGTCCGGGAGCCGGGGATCCGGTGCCGGAAGCTCGGCGGGCTGATGGCGGGCAGGTCGGGGGCGGTCGGTTTCATGGCTCTCCTCCTGGCCCTGAAGCCTAGGGAGCGCCGGAGGAGCGCGGTATCCCCCGAAAGGCAGATTTTCGCGTCTATCAATTGGTGGATGAAGCCGACAGCGGAATGGAGGCCGGGCGCGGAAGGCGGCGGCGCCGTCCGTCCAAGGCAACGGAGGTCTCATGCCCGACCTGACAACCGCGCGCTACGCCGATGGCACCTGGAGCGTTGACGGAACCCCGCCGGGTCTTCTTGCGCGGCAGGTGAGCCGCGCCGCCACGCCTGCGGATCCCGTGAAGGAGGCGCTCCTCGGCGGGGCGCACCTGCCGCGGCGCCAGTTCCTCTGGCGGAGCGCGGTGTTCGGCGCCGGAGCCGCCGAGCGCCTGCCCTGGCCGGCGCCGCCGCGGCCTGTCGGCCTCGGGATCATCGGCCTCGGCTGCCGTGGCGCCCGGGCGCTTGCCGTCTGCCGCTCCATCCCCGGCGCGGCGGTGGTGGCGCTCTGCGACCAGGACGCTGCCGCGCTGCGGCGCCAGGGCGGCGTCGCCGGGGACGGTGGCGCCGAGCCGCGGCTGGCGACCGATCCCCACCGGCTGCTGCACGAACCCGGGGTCGAGGCCGTGGTGCTGGCCGTCGGGGCGCGGCAGCAGCTGGCGCTGGCGGCAGCCGCCTGCGAGGCCGGCAAGGACGTGCTCCTGCTGCGGCCGGCGGCGCTCGACGGCGCCGCGCTGCGTGCCCTCGCCGCCCTCGCCGGCCGCCACCAGCGGCAGGTCCACTTCGCCCGCGCCTGCCGCTGCGCGCTCGACCGCGGCACGCCGCGCGGCACGGTGCTCCCCTGCCACCAGGGCACCGCCAGCGCCCTGGTCCGGACCCGCCTGCAGACCCCGCTGCCGCTCGGCGCCGGCGGCCTGCTGCACGAGCTGATCGACGAGGCCGACCTCGCCCTGGCGGTGCTCGGCGGCGAGGTGGTGCGCGCGGTCGCCGCCTCGGGCGCCGCCGGCCGCGGAGATACGAGCCGCGCCCCGCGGCCGCGGCGGTACCTCTGCGAGCGCCGGGTGCACCTGGAGCTGGCCGGCCGCCAGGGTCCGCGGCGCAGCCTCACGCTCGCTCTCGCCGTCGAGCACGGGCCGGTGGCGGTCAAGACCTCGCGCATCCTGCTGCGCTGCAGCCGCGGCGCGGCGCGCCTCACCGCGGTGCCGGTGGCCGGCTGCGACCCCGCCGACCTGCGCGCCTTCGTGCACGCGGTGCACCGGCGCGAGCCGGGGCCCGGCCTCACCGCGGAGCGCCTGCGCCAGCTGACCGAGCAGGTGCTGGCGGGCCTGCGCGAGGGAAACGACGAGAGATAGGTTGATCCTGGATCAGGAGGAGATGCAGAAGCTGCGCTGAGCTCCGGATCCGGGGGCGGGCCTGCACGCCGGCGGCGGGCGGGTCCGGGCGGGCCGCGCCGCCCGCCAATGCGGCGGCGCGGCGCGGGCGGGCTCAGGGGAAGGCGGTGTTGTCGAGGCCGCCGCAGTACTGGCCGGCCGGGTTGCCGTAGGTCTTCTGCGTGCCGGTCGCGGTGTCGGTCACCACCAGGTCGTATTGCAGGTCGCTCAGGGTGCCGTAGAAGACCGCGATGCGGTTGCCGAAATCGATCACCTTGACCACCAGCTCCAGGTCGCTCGGGTCGGTGAAGTAGAAGGCGCCGGTCAGGTCCGAGACCGGCACCGCGCCGCCGGCGCCGGAGGTGTCGTTGAACTGGTTGTGCCAGCTCATGGTGAGCGCGAAGCGGCGGTTCAGCAGGCAGATGGTGTTCTTGTCCGGTTTGCAAGCGCCGGTGCCGGCCGCCTCCATGACCGGCTTGGTGCCGTCTCCCTCGCTCTGCAGGAAGTCCTGGTCGATGCCGCCGCAGTCCCCCTGGGTGTTGGTGTAGGTCTTGGTGTAGTCGAGCGGATCGTCCATGTCGCTGACCGCGATCTCGAACTCCAGGTCGGTCAGCTCGCCGTAGAAAACCTTGTAGACGCCGTTGCCGAAGGGGAGGATCTTGACCAGCAGCTCGATGTTGCCGGGATCGCCGAAGGAGAAGAAGCCCGCCGAATCGGTACGGGCGATGGCCCGGCCGAAGCCGTAGGTGTCGTTGAACTGGTTGTGCCATGCCACCTGGATGCGGAACCGGTGCTGTTGCAGGCACATGGTGGCGACATCGGCGGCGCAGAGGCCGCTGCCGCATTCCAGCGCCAGGAGGTAGCTGCCGGTCTTGACCGCCGAGGCGCTCGGGACGGTGGCCAGGATCTCGAAATTGCCAAAGGATTCGAGGAAGGCGCCCACTCCGGCGATCTGGCCCGCCGGCGCCTGGTCCGCCGCCAGGATGTTGCCCGCCGGGTCGGCCAGCCCCAGCAGCGAATCGAAGTCCGAAGACGACATGGCCACGCCGACCGCCTGACGCGAATAGTTGGGAAAGAACCAGGCGTCGGCGAACTGTCCGGAGACCGCACAGTCGGTGTCGGTGAGCGTGGTCTGGACCAGCTGACCGCAGAGGATCAGGTTGGGCTTGCAGGTCTCGTTGAGCTTGCGGCGCAGCACCGGCTGCGCCGGCTGGCTCAGCTGGCGCACCGCCCGGTCGCGCGCCGACTGCGCTGCCGCCGCGTCCCCGGCGGCAGCCGGCGGCGCCGCGGCGGCCAGCACCAGACCGATCATGGACGTGTAGAGGAAAAGCTTGCGAATCGATGAACAGGACATGCGCGTCTCTCCCGAGACCGCCGGCTGGCGGCCGATCACAACCACGGCCTCGATGCGCGATTGTTACGACACAGTAATCCGCAAACACACCGGCCACAAGCCCGAAATGGTCATATGCAGATGCGGCTCTGCCGGTCAGGGCCGTGGCGCCGCCTCCCGGCGGTCAGCGGAGCGGCATCCGGCAGCCCTCGGCGTGCCGTCGCGCCCCGGCGGGCGGCGGTGGGGCTATCGCGCTTCCGCCATGAGCATGGCCGCCGCGAGGGCCGCCTGGCCGAGGCTGATGCCGCCGTCGTTGCAGGGCACCTGGAACCGCTGCCGCGGCCGTCTCCGGAGCTGCCGCCGGAGCTGCCGCCGCGGCGGCCTCCGGGGCCGCCCGTGGCACCGCCGCGGCGACGGTCTCCGCGGCAGCCGTCGGAGCCGCCGCCGCGGTCTCCGGGGCGGAGGGGGCGCCGGCGCCCATCAGGCGCTCGCCGCCGCCGGCTGCGCCTTGCGGTGCACGTAGTTGAAGTAGGCGGCGCAGGCGCCCTCCGACGACACCATCAGCGCCCCCACCGGCCGCTCGGGCGTGCAGTCGCGTCCGAACAGCTTGCAGTGGTGCGGCTTGAGCACCCCCTTGAGCACCTCGCCGCACTGCGCCGCCTTGGGGTCGGTGACCCGCATCCCGGGCAGCTCGAAGCGCGCCTCGGCGTCCCACGCCGCGAGCTGCGGGCGCAGGCGCAGCGCCGACTGCGAGATGAACCCCAGCCCCCGCCACTCGAAGTAGGGGCGCAGCTCGAAGACCTCGGCCATGGCGCGCAGCGCCGGCAGGTTGCCGTCCCAGGGCACCACCCGGGCGTACTGGTTCTCCACCTCCGCCCGCCCCTCGCCGAGCTGGCGCAGGATCATGACGATCGATTGCAGGATGTCGAGCGGCTCGAAGCCGGAGACCACGATCGGCATCCCGTAGTCGCGGGCGATGAACTCGTAGGGCCGGCAGCCGATCACCGTCGAGACGTGCCCCGGCCCGACGAAGGCGTCGAGGCGCATGTCCGGCGAGTCGAGGATGGCGCGGATCGCCGGGATGATGGTCACGTGGTTGCAGAAGACCGAGAAGTTGGCGAGGCCCGCGCGCCCGCGCCTCCCGCAGGCTGAGCACCGTCGAGGGCGCCGTGGTCTCGAAGCCGATGGCGAAGAACACGACGTGGCGGTCGGGGTTGGCCGCCGCCAGCTTGAGCGCGTCGAGGGGCGAGTGGACCATGCGCACGTCGGCGCCGCGCGCCTGGCGCTCCAGCGGGCTGCCGTTTCGTCCCGGCACGCGCATCACGTCGCCGAAGGCACATGAGGAATCTCCTTCGTCGTCTTCAGTCTCTCCGTCTTCACCCTCTCCCTCCCCGTCCTCTCCGTCTCCATCCTCTTCCGCCTCATCATCATCGTTTCCCTCGTCTCCGGCTTCCCGCCGCCGCCTCGCCTCAGCCGGCGAGCACCCGGACGCCGATCGCGATCGTCGCCAGCCCGGTGACCACCTCGACGGCGCGGAAGGCACCGGTCAGCAGGCGCGCCGTGCCCTGCATCGGCAGCGCGATCACCGCCGAGAGGATCGCCATGCCGAGGATCGATCCCAGCCCGAAGACCAGGATGTAGGCGAGCCCCAGCCAGCGGCTGGACAGAGTGCTCAGCGTCAGCAGCAGCAGCGCCGCCGAGCCGGCCAGGCCGTGCATCAGGCCCACCAGCAGCGCGCGCCGCGGAAAGCCCGTCACCGCGCCGCCGTCCGCCGGCATCATCGCAGCCGCGTGCACCTGCCGCGCCTTTCGTGCCCCCCGCGCCTCCGGCATCTCCGGCGCCCTCAGCGCCTCCTGATCGGTGAGGGAGCGCGAGTGGGTGAGCGGATGCGCGTGGGCGTGGACGTGCGGATGCAGGCCGTGCCCCGGCTCGCCCGGCGCCGGCTCCTCGCACGGCGCGTGGCCGTGGGCGTGCAGGTGCAGCGTGCCGTCGTCGTGGCGATGGACGTGGACATGGATCCCCTGGCGGCGCGCCCGCAGCAGCACGTCGAGGCCGAGGCCGAGCAGCATCACGCCCACCCCCATCTCCAGCAGGTGCGCGAGGCGCGGCGGGATCGCCACGCTGGCGAGCAGGCAGATGCCGCCCGCCAGCACCAGGGTCAGCGTGTGGCCGAGCCCCCAGGCGGCGCCCTGCGCCACGGTGTGCCACAAGCCGCGGCTGCGGGTCGCCAGGCTGGCCACCGCCGCCAGGTGGTCGACCTCGAGCGCGTGCCGCATGCCGAGCAGGAAACCGAGCAGCAAAAGGGACGTCAAGCTCTCACCCTCTCCTCCTCCGACCGCGCGGCGCCGGCCTCGGCGGCGCCGAACGCGGCGCCACCGCCATCTTGACACGCCGGCCGCACCAGCTCGAGGACCATCTCCACCGCCCCGCCGACCGCCGCCGCGACCGGCGGGCTCAGCCCGATGCCCTCGTCGATCGAGAGCGGCTCGCAGCCGAGCACCAGGAGCCGCCCCGGCGAGGCGCCGAGGCGGTCAAGCAGCCGCATCACCGCCTCGGGGCTCATGCCGTGGGCATCGGCGACCGCCGGGAGCTCTCCCGGTTCCGGTCCCAGCGCGAAGGCCAGGGGATCTCCCGCCCCGTCCTCGCCGCCCGCGGCCGGCAGGGGCGGGGATTGGGCCGCGGGCTCTTCCTGCGCCGGCTCGGCGGCGGCGAGCGGCAGCGGCTCCGGCTCGATCAGATAGAGCGTTCCCGGGGCGCAGCCGCGCCGCGCCGCGTCGATCAGAATGGTCAGCTCCGGCTGGCGGTCGAGGATCGGCCTCATCGACGATCAGGGTTCCCCGGAAGGCATCGAGGATGCGGAAAATGGGCGAGACGGTGGAGGTCCCGGAGGCGAAGATCGGTTTGTAGCAGAGGGAGCCGACCGCAAGGAGGAATCGGCTCTTGCCTGATCCATAGGAGGCGGAGAGTTCCTCGAAGGCAGGCGAGAGATCCACGTAGCGGTGGATGAACTCGCGCACCTGGCGGAGCAGCTCGCCGTCCGTGCCGTACTCCTCGGGTGCCGAAGGGAAGAGCACCACCTCATGCACGAGGAGGTTGTTCTTGGGACTCATGGGGACGAGGCGGCCGGCGGCGGTCTCGATCGAGGGCTCCACGGTCCACGCCCCGCCCTCGTAGCGGACGAAGGCTGTAGTGCCGGCCTCAAGCGCGTGGCAGGAGAGCCTTATTTAGAGGCCCAGCTTGGCTCCTCAATAGAAAAGATGAGGCGTTGCACAGCGTTGAGAGCGCGCTCAGCGTAGCGTTGCGGAGTTTCCTGGTGAGTTCAAGATCCTTAATAAGGTTAAGAAATCTCGATAGGTCGTGAGTGAATAGTTTTGGAAAAAATGATTGGATTAGATCGCCCATCGCGAGGAATCCCTTTTTCTCCTTCCTCCTAAAAGCCTGATCGAGCTTCACGTCTGCACGACGGAGCCTCCCAATGTGGTCGAAGCTGATCACCTCGGCTATGGAGAAGCTTTCGACCAAGGCGAAGCGGAAATTCTGGGTATGCTGGACCATCTCGAAGCAATCGAGCAGGGCATTTTGGGCATCAGTGAGCCCCAGCTCGCGGCCTATGCCGAGTCATCGGTCCAGGACGTGGAGACGCAGCTCGTGCGGGCAGCCAGGAAGACCGTGACCGCGAAGGACGAGGATGTCCTCGGCTAGCTGCGCGCCCATGAGTTCACGAAGCGGGAGGCCGAGGACGTGATCGAGCTGGCGCGGGCCGAGGAGGGCGGCGCCCGCACCCTCTGGCAGCTCGTCCAGGGCGGCACCGCCTTGGCCCGATCCATCCCGCACGCCGACCTGCGGGTCACCTTGGAGCGGCGGGTCTCGCGGCTTCTTTCCGTGGCGTAGCTGTCGCTCTCTGTTGTCTTCGATCAATGCTTCACCCCAAGCTTCGCGCTTGGGGATTTTTATTTGAAGGTGAACCTCGGAGCAGTGGGGGCAGGAATCTTCCAATGAACTCTGAGGAACTCTCGCACCTCGACAAGGGCGTCGAGGCGCATGCCCTGAAGCGTGGCCGCGTTCATGAGTTCCGTCCATACGACTCGAAGCTGGTCATGTCCCACATTGATGGCATCGAGCCGGGCGAGAGCGAAGCGGCAAAGCTCGACCGCCTTTCCCTTGGCGCCCCGGCGCATGTGAAGTCCAAAGAGATAGAGAATGTCGAGAAAGGCTGCCCGATACGCCTCCCGATCGAATTCTTCCGCAATCACCGCCTCGAAAAGCTGCTCCGCCTCATCGAAGTGTCCGAGGGCTTCAAGCAGGCGGGCAGCGGTGTAGTTGCTACGGAGGTCTGCATCCGACCGCGCGTGACTGCCGCGCAGGGACTCCCAGAGATGGAACGCCTGAAGCGCTTGGCCGATCTCGCCCAACTCGATGAGGCTTTCGGCGCGGATGCCGACGGCAACCCACCGCAGCACCGTATCCTCCGCCGGTATAAGTGGGAGAGCCTGGTCCGTAAGCGCGATGGCGCGCTCGGGATCGCGCTCAACGAGCGTGTGCGCCAGCTGGACCAAGGTGCGGGCAACCAAGGGCCACGCCTTCTGGTCTTCATAGAGCTGCCGGCACTCTTCGAGTGCCACAAGAGCCTCTGCACGTTGTCCTTGGTCGAAAAGAAGGGATGCTGTGATCGATCGCAACCGCGCCTTGAGGAGCGGAACGCCGGAGCCGCGGCCGAGGTGTTCGTGCGCCCGCTTCAGTGCGGCCTCCGTGCGAGGCCATTCGGCGGCGATGCGGCGGACGTTCGCGATCTCGGTCCAGACCCGAGTCATGAAGTCTTGGGCGACCTCGGCCGGCTCTGCCGCTCCCTCCACCGCACGGACCGCTAGGTGCGCCAGAAACTCAGCCTCGTCCCGCGACTCAGCGGCAACGAGCTCGCCCAAGAGCAGGTCCAGAAACTCTTTCGTATGGCATTCGGGCGAGGCCGCGACCTGCCCCTGCTGCACCCTTCTCGTTCCGCGGCGGATGCGGGACCAGAGCGCCCGTGCGAGGAGCGGCGCCACGAGCGCCTTGTCTTCCAGAGCAGCCGCGGGAGTTGGAGATGCGGGCATTCTCTCTCCGCCGGGGAAAACCGGTTCCACCGGGGCGGGGTATTTCCAGTACGCACGCAGGTAGTCGTCCGCCTCTTGGAGCGTTTCTTGATCGAGGGCATTTTTTCGTGCCGCTTCGATAATCCTCCCGAGAACCCGCCGGAGCTGCTCATGAAGCACCGTGCCCTGCCCCTCGATATCGGCGAGGGTCTGTAGGCCGATCTCCTCTGCCCGCTCCGACCTGCCGGAGCGGACGCAAAAGCCAATGAAATAGACCACATCAAGCAGCGCGTCCTTGTGCAGCCCTTCGTGCAGGTCGCCGGAGAGCACCTCTTCAAAAAGGACTTCGGCATCGTTGGCGTGGCCAAGTGCTTCGAGCAGGCGGGCAGCGGTATAGGTGGCGCGCAGCTTCGCGTTCCGCCGCTGCTGCAAGGGTCGCATGCGCTCGGACCGGGCGTAGACCGGAAGTGCGTCTTTGATCCGGCTGAGCATGATGAGCGCCTCGGCCCGCATGAGTTCCGCGAGCCATCGCAGAGATGCGTCCTCATATGGGTATGCGGCGGCGCGGTCAAGCCAGGCGAGACTGGCCTCCGGGTCGCGATCGATGGCGACGTGCGCCATCTGCACCAGGGTGCGGGCGAGAAGCGGCCAGTCGCGTCGTGCCTCCCAGATCCGCCGGCACTCTTCAAGATGGGCCATGGCGTCGTCGCGCGCGCCCTGGTCGGCACGCAGCGACGCGCTCACCGAAAGCCACCGCGCCCTGAGCAAGGGGCTGCCGGTGCCGAGATCGAGGTGGGTCCCGCCGCGCGTGAGGGCCACTTGCGCATTGCTCCACTCACCGTTGACGCGGCGGGTATTTGCGGTCTCCGTCCAGATGGTCGCGAGGAGGTCGTTCCTGAGCCCCGTCGAGATGTGCGTCAGGTCCATGCCCTGAACGGCAAGGACCGCAAGGCTCGAAAGGCCCTCGGCCTCGCGCCGCGGGTATGGATTGCGCACCGCGGCAAGCAGCACGTCGATAAAGGCCGCAGTGTGGCAGGAGCGAGTGTTGATGACCCGCTCTTTCTGGGCGCCGCGCGTGAGCCGCCGGAGTCCCGCCAACTCCGCCCGCGCGAGGAGCCGTTCGACTTCCTCTCCCTCCTCGAACGTGGCGAAATCAAGAAGGGTCCGCAAGGGGTCCTGGCGCTTCGCTCGGAGCGGCCGATCCTGCACGAGGCTCAAGGCAAGGGATCGGCATGCGGCGCATTCGCCGAGATGGGCGGCCAGCCGGGCGACCTCGGGTCGGCCGGCGTCGCTTGCCCGCAAGAGGTCTTCCTTCGAGACGTGCGGCACTTTCCCTCTCTCCGCAAACAAGTTAGGCCAACAGCGGTTTTAGAGTAACTCGAAATACGCGCATCTGTACATTGGCAAGGAGAGGGGGAGGTCCCGAGAGACCTCCCCCAATAGGGACTCTCCCTATCCGTTTGGGTCTAGGCCCCCGCCGTAGTCAGGGTCCGGGGGGTTGGAGGACAGGCCGACCAGATAGAGCAGCAGCATCACCAAGCGAAGCATGGCTTCTCCCTTCAGGGACAGGTGGTTGCACGAGCTCCGTTGCCCGTGGTGAGCGCGTCCCCTGCCCCGCAGTCTCCGCCTGTCCGGGCCGGAGGACAAGCTGCTGCTTTGCTTAGGGATGCCTGCGGAAGGAGGAATGAGCCGATGAAGGGACCCGACATTTCCACCCTGGAGACCGCGCGGCTCCGGCTCCGGGAGCTCGGCGGCAAGGACTTCGAGGACTACGCCGCCCTCTACGCCGACCCGGCAGTGGTGCACCTCATCGGCGACGGCGCGACCTGGGACCGCGCCCGGTCATGGCGGCACATGGCGATGGCCGTCGGCCACTGGCAGCTTGAAAGCGTGGGCATATGGGTGGTCGAGGAGCGGGCGAGCGCAGCCTTTGTCGGGGTGATCGGCTTTTGGGAGCCCGAGACCTGGCCGGGCTTCGAGCTCGCCTGGCACCTGGCGCGCCGCCATTGGGGCCAGGGGTACGCGAGCGAGGGCGCGCGGGCGGCACTCACGCATGCCTTCTCCGTCTGGCGGCGCCCTCATGTGATGAGCCTCGTGAATCCCAAGAACCACGCCTCCATCCAGGTCGCGGAACGGATCGGCGAGAAGCTCGAAGGCCGCATCGACTTCCTCGGGCGGCAGTTCCTCCTCTACGGCCTCGACCGCGCCACGTACCTCCGGGAGATCGCACCGGCCGCAGGACTCGCCCGGCGCGCCGGATGAGTGGCGTCGCCGCCGCGACCGCGCCCTCCATGGCGGAGACCTGGCACATCTCGGCGGACCTCTGCCGGCGCTTTCTCGAAGAGCGGGTCTCGGCCCCGGAGAAGCGCGCATTCGTGCGCCACCTTGTCGGCCAATGCGACGAGTGCCTCGGCCTCCTCGGGCGCATCGTCGCCGAGGGCGGCTACTGGTTCGGCCCCCGCGGCGTGAAGGCGTTTGCCGAGGGCGACTACGCCGCCGCCTTCCAAGCCGCCTTGAAGTTCGCGACGCGCGCGCAGCGGCGACTCGCGGAGGAGCACCTGCGCGGCTGGGCGCACTGGTCGGCCCTGGACCCGCTCCTGCCGCAGGAGCGCTTGTCAGCGATCATCGAGCATCGGGACTGGCACCATTGGGGGCTTTTCCGGGCGCTCCTCGATGCCGCCCGTTGGTATCGCGCCCGCGATCCCCTGGAGGCGGCCGACATCGTAGAGCTCGCGCTCGCTGTCGCAGAGTTCCTGAGCCCCTACGGCGTGGGCGATGAGGCGGCGGCGCGGGACATGCGCGCGAGGGCCTACGCCATGCTCGCGGACTGCAAGCGAATGGCGGGCGACCTCGACGGCGCGCGCACGGCAATCGCGGAGATGTGGCGCTGGAACGAGGAGGGCCTGGGCGAACCGCTCGACAAGGCGCACCTGTGGCGGGTCGACGCTTCCTACGCTGCGGCCGTCGGCGAGTTCGAGACGGCGGAGACCATCCTTGAGAAGGCGCTCTCCCTCTACCTCGCGGCGAACGAGCGCCACCTTCAGGGCCGGACTCTGATCCAGATGGGCGAGACCGTGGGCTACGTGAACCCGGACCGCGGCATCGCCCATATCGAGCACGGGCTCCAACTTTTGAATGCCGTGCGCGAGCCGCGCATGGAACTGCGGGCAGAGCACCACCTCGCGGAGTTCCTGTGTCTCGCCGGGAGGCCAGAGGAGGCGCTCGC
>JASLEW010000349.1 GCA_030150965.1 Thermoanaerobaculia bacterium
AAGCTGCCGGCCGCCGCCCTCCCGCCAGGGGCGCTGCGCCGCCTGCTCCGCCGGATGTTCGATCTCGACACCGACCTCGCGCCGTTCCTCGCGGCGGCGGGCCGCGACCGGCACCTCGGGCCGCTCGTCGGCCGCCAACCGGGTCTGCGGCTGCCGCAGCTGCCCGACCCGTTCGAGGGCGCGGTGCGGGCGGTCATCGGCCAGCAGGTGAGCGTGGCCGGGGCGCGCACCGTGATCGATCGCCTGGTGCGCCGGCTGGGCGAGCCCGTCGCCGGCCATCCGGGCCTCTTCGCCTTCCCCGCCGCCGCGACCCTCGCCGATGCCGCCGCCGCGCAGATCATCGACCTCGGGCTGACCCGCGCCAAGGCCGCCGCGCTCACCGGCATCGCCGCCGCGACGGCCACGGGGCGGCTGGACTGGGAGCGGCTGCGCACCGCCACCCCGCAGGCCGCCCAGGAAACGCTCGTCGCCCTGCCGGGCATCGGCCCCTGGACCGCCTCCTACGTCCGCATGCGCGCCCTCGGGGACCGCGACGCCTTCCCCGCCGCCGACCTCGGCATCCTCAAAGCGCTCCAGGCCCTCGCCCATCCCGGCGCCGCGCGTCCCACCCCGGCCGCCGCCCTCGCCCTGGCCGAGGGGTGGCGCCCCTGGCGCGCCTACGCCGCCATCCACCTCTGGCGGTCGCTCCAGGCATAGACGCCGGCCCCGCTCGACGCCCGTACGGCACGCTTTTCCGGATCGCCGTTCAGTCGATCGTTCCTGGAGCCCTGCCGGACAGCGAGATCGCTTGAACGGCGCGCGGTCAACTCCTTGACGCCATGACTCCCGTTGCAATGTCAGCGGAAGGCCTGGCCTCCCCGAGAATGAGCTCGGCGAAGTCAGCGAGCCAGCGATCAGCTCCTCGACGAACACGGCGTCGAGCCGTGGGTCGAAGGGCGAGACCGGCACCTGGTCCTCGGGTGGACGGAGAGGTCGGCAGCGAGCTCCCAAATGAGGGACATCACGGTTTGCCGGGATCCGTCCAGGCCAACCCTTCGACATGCTGGAAGTGGGCGTCGGAGGACAGCAACTCGGCACCCGTTTCCATGGCCTGGGCAGCGATCCACATGTCGTTGGTGGGGATGGGCTTGCCTCGGCGGCGGAGGGCGGCGTAGATGCGCCCGTAGCGCTCGGCGGTGGTCCAGGTCACCGGAAGGAGATGAACCCGTGGCTGCGAAAGAAAGCGCTGCAGGTCGGCAACGTTCTCGCGCAGGCGAGAGCCACGGCGGAAGCCTCCCAGCAGCTCGCCGGCCACCACCGAGGAGAGGAGCACGGCCTCTGCCCGCCGGACCAGGTCGGTGAGCGGCGAGTGCCCCCGTGCCAGGTCGGAGTAGGCGCTGGTATCGAGGAGAACCCTCACTTCCACAGATCCTCGTCGACCCTCTCGAAGTCGGCGATCGCGTCATCGAGCTCCCTGGCCCGCTCATCGGTCCACGAGCCAATGAACCAGTCGAGGCTGTCCCCGATCGCATTCGTGGCCTGGTCCGGCTCCTCCAGGCGCG
Source organism: Thermoanaerobaculia bacterium (assembly GCA_030150965.1). GTDB lineage: Bacteria > Acidobacteriota > Thermoanaerobaculia > Multivoradales > UBA5704 > JASLEW01. The sequence continues at coordinate 1,542 of JASLEW010000349.1, forward strand.
CCCCCTGCCGCAACAAGCGCACGGCCGCCTGGTTGCGCGAGATCCTCTCCCTGCGGGCCAGCTCTTCGATCTCGCGGGCCACCGCATCGTCGTAGCGAATCGTAAGTTGATGCGGCACGCCTTTCCTCCTCCAGATCCAGGATAGGGTGGGTTCCCAGGTGAGTCAAGCATGAGGCATGCTGAGTCAAGCAGCGATTCTCAGCCGTTGCGGAGACCGCCCACTGGTTCTCCGGGATGTCGCCCAAGGTCCGGGGCGTGGATGGCTTCAGCGCGACGGACGCTCGCGCTCGCGGTAGCCGGGTGCCGCGTGCTCGGGCGGGCCTACGCCAGCGCCGGGAGCTGTTCGAGGTCGATGTTGCCACCCGAGACGAGCGCGACGGCCCGCTCTCCGGGGGAGACCCGGACCTTGCCGGCGAGGAGCGCCCCGGTGGCCGCGGCGCCGGAGGCCTCGACGTACAGCTTGGCCCGGGTGAGGAGGAGGCGCATCCCCTCCTTGATCTCGTCCTCGGTGACGGTGACGATGCCGTCCACCGCCTCGCGGGCGATGGCGAGGGGAAGGGCGCCGACGAAGGGAGGCGTCATGCCGTCGGCCAGGGTCGCCGGCCGGGTCACCGGCACCGGCTTGCCGGCGGCGAGCGCGGGGCCGAGACCGGGGCCGGCCGCGAGCTCGACGGCGACCACGCGGGTCCGGGGCCGGCTCCCCTTGATGGCGGAGGCCACGCCGCCCAGCAGGCCGCCCCCTCCCACCGGCACGACGACCAGGTCGACGTCGGGCAGGTCCTCGAGGATCTCCAGGCCGGCCGTCCCGGAGCCGGCGAGCAGCACCGGGTCGTCGAAGGGGTGGACGAAGGTCAGGCCGCGCGCCTGCCGGACCTCGTTCAGCTTGTCGAACAGGGTCGGCCGGTCGGGATGGAGGACGATCTCGGCGCCGTAGCCGCGCACCGCGTCGATCTTCGACTGCGGCGCGTCGACCGGCATGACCACGACCGCCGAGCACCCCGCGACGCGCGCCGCCCAGGCCACGGCGGCGGCGTGGTTTCCGGCCGAGACGGTGACCAGGCCGCGCCCGCGCTCGTCGCCGGAGAGCGACAGGACCCGGTTGAGGGCGCCCCGCGCCTTGAACGAGCCGGTCTTCTGGAAGCTCTCGCACTTGAGGTAGAGCCGCGCTCCGATCCGCTCCCCGAGCTGGCGGCTGGAAAACAGGGGGGTGTGATGGATGGAGCCGGTGATGCGGCTCGCGGCGGCGCGGAGGTCGGTCAAGGGGATCATGCCGGCGATCCTAGATCAGCAGGGTACTGAAAAAGCGGCCTGGACCGGGCGGCCGCGCATCGGACGCGCTCGTCGCCGCATGTGCGAGAGTCGCGCAAGCGAAGCGGCTCGTCGTATCGATGGCTTAGAATGGATCCCCACGCCAGGCTCCGCCAGCCGCGCGACGGAACGCCGAGCCCGCGAGCGCCATGCCCGAGATCCGACCCGAGGTCCGGCCGCCTGCTGCCGCCCATCCCCTCCCCGCCGGCCCGGCGGCGCTGCGGGCGCCGCGGCCGGCGGCGCGCCTGCTGCACGTGCTCAACGGCGATACCGCGGCCGACGGCCTGGCCGCCGCCGGGATCGCCGGCCGGGTCACGCTGTCGGCCGACGTGCTCTACGAAGGACCGCTGACCCCGACGTCGAGCCCCGAGCGCTGGCGCCGCGAGCGGGCCCGCTTCCTCGCCGGGAGGGGCTACGACGGCTACGAGGAATGCCTGGCCCGGCTCAGCGGCTGGGACCAGGACTTGGAGGGGTACCGGAGCTACGACGAGGTGGTCCTGTGGTTCGAGCATGACCTGTTCGACCAGCTGCACCTGTGCCGCCTGCTGTCCTGGTTCGCCAACCGCGCCCCCGGGCTCACCCGCATCAGCCTGGTGCAGGCCGGCGACTACCTGGGGCTCCTGGCGCCGGAGCAGCTGACCGCCCTGCTCGACGGCCGCCAGCCGGTGAGCGCGGCGCAGCAGCGCCTGGCCGGCACGGCGTGGGCGGCGTTCTGCGCCCCGGAGCCCGGGCGCCTGGAGGCGCTCCTCGGCGCCGACACCTCGCCGCTCCCCCACCTGGCGGCGGCGGTGCGCCGCCACCTGGAGGAGTTCCCCGGCACCGGCGACGGCCTGTCGCGCACCGAGCGGCAGGTCCTGGAGGTGCTCGATCTCGGCCCCCTCCCCTTCGCCGAGCTCTTCGCCGCCGTGCAGCGGATGGAGGAGCGGCGCTTCATGACCGACCTGTCGCTGCTCGCGCGGCTGCGCGACCTCGCCTCGGGGCCGCGGCCTCTCCTGCAGTTCGAGAGCCGGTCGGGGACGCTGCCGCGGTTGCAGCCGGCGGCCATCACCCCGGTCGGGGTCGGCCTGCTCGCCGGCCGCGAGGACTGGATCGAGATCCGGGGCGGCATCGACCGCTGGCAGGGCGGCGTCCACCTGCAGGGGCGCGAGGCACGGTGGCGGTGGGACCGCCGGACCGGCCGTCTCGTGGCGGTCGCGGCGAGCGGAGCCGCCGGAGCGGGCGGAGCCGCCGGAGGACCTCCATGACCCCTGCCGCCCTCCTGGCCCCCCGGACGCCGGCGCCGGCCGGCAGGCCCGCGGGGATGCCGCGCGCCCTGCGCCTCGCCCTGGTCGCCGGCGTGCTGCTCTGCTCGGTCGGCTGCGACCAGGTGGCGAAGAACCTGGCCCGGGCCTCGCTGTCCGAATCCAGGCCGGTGTCGATGCTCAACGGCTTCGTCCGCCTGGAGCTGGCGCAGAACCGCGGCGCCTTCCTGAGCGTCGGCGAGACCCTGCCGGTCGCGGCGCGCTACCTGCTGTTCGTGGTGCTGGTCAGCGGCGCCCTCGCCCTCACCCTGGCCTTCACCCTGCGGCTGCGCGCCGCGAGCCCGGTCCAGCTGGTGGCGCTGTCGCTGCTGACCGGCGGCGGCCTGGGCAACCTCATCGACCGCCTGCTCCACGACGGCGCGGTGGTCGACTTCGTGAGCCTCGGCGTGGGCCCGGTGCGCACCGGCATCTTCAACGTCGCCGACGCGGCGATCACCCTGGGCGTCCTGCTGCTGCTGATCCCCTGGCGCCGCTCGTCGATCTTCTCCTCGATCTGACGCTCCCGGCAGGCGGCTGAAAGAGCCCGGGCACCGCGTCGGCGAGCGCCCCGGGTCGGGAGGTCGGGTCCGGGGACTTGAAAGATTGGAGGAGATGGGCTAGTCTGGTCAGACCATGCAGACCGCAGGCGTCAGCGAGCTCAAGGCCAACCTGTCCGAAGCCCTGGCCCGGGTCAAGGCCGGCGAGGAGATCCTGGTGACCGAACACGGCAGGCCCATCGCTCGCCTCGTGCCGCTGCCGCCGGACGCTCCCGAGAGCGCCACCCGGGAGCTGGTGCGCAGCGGCCTCCTGGCGGCGCCGAAGGCGAAGCTCGGCGAGGACTTCTGGCGGCTGCCGCGCGCGGCGGACCCCGAGGGCCGTCTGCTCACCGCCCTCCTCGACGAGCGGCGGTCCGGCCGTTGAGGTTCTGGGACAGCTCGGCCCTGGTGCCGCTGCTGGTCGAGCAGGGGGCCAGCCGGCGGCTGGCCGACCTGCTGCGGCGCGATCCCGACGCCGTCGTCTGGTGGGGAAGCTCGGTGGAATGCGTGAGCGCCCTCTGCCGCCTCCACCGCGAGGGTGGGCTGAGCCGGTCGGGCCTGCGGCAGGGGCACGAGATCCTCGACGCCCTGCGCGCCGCCAGCTTCGAGGTCCAGCCCGCCGCCGAGGTGCGGGCCCGGGCCGAGCGCCTGCTCGCCACCCACGGCCTGCGTGGCGCCGACGCCCTGCAGCTCGCCGCGGCGCTCGTCTGGTGCCGCGAGCGCCCGCAGAAGGTGGGCTTCGTCTGCATGGACGACCGGCTGCGCCAGGCCGCGACGGCCGAGGGGTTCCAGGTGCTCCCCTACTCCGAGGAGGTCCACGAGGCCGGCATGGTGGATTGAGGCGCGCCGATCCGCCGTCACCCGTTCGTCACCGCGGAAGGGCCCGGAGAGGGCCCGGTTCGCGCCCTCGACGGCGGCCAGGTTGGTTGCTCCTGGGCTACAATGCCGCTCGCTGCCCAAACCCGTCCCAGGGAGCTGTTGCCGGGCCTCGCGAAGGAGCCGCCGTGACCGACACGTCCACGCTGTGGCATCATTCCTACGCCCCCCTAGCCGGTAACCTCGGCCTGTCCGCGCTCGCCGCGGCGGTCCCCATCTTCGTGCTGCTGATCCTGCTCGGCGTGATGCGCAAGCCGGCCTGGATCGCCTCGCTCGCCGGGCTGGCGGCGGCGATGGCGGTGGCGCTCTTCGTCTACGGCATGCCGGCGGACAAGATGGTGAGCGCGACCCTCTACGGCGCGGCCTTCGGCATCCTGCCGATCGGCTGGATCGTCTTCTGGGCCATCGCGCTCTACCGGCTGACGCTCGACACCGGCAAGTTCGAGATCATCAAGGACTCGATCGGCGGCCTGACCCGCGATCACCGCCTCCAGGCGCTGCTCGTCGCCTTCGCCTTCGGCGCCTTCATCGAGGGCGCGGCAGGCTTCGGCACGCCGGTGGCGGTGGCGGCGGCGATGCTCGCCGGGCTGGGGTTCTCGCCGTTCTATGCCGCGGTGCTCTGCCTGGTGGCCAACACCTCGCCGGTGGCCTTCGGCTCGATCGGCACGCCGATCATCACCCTCCAGGGAATCACCGGGCTGCCGCTCCACGGCCTCAGCACCGACGTCGGGCGCATCTGCGCGCCGATCTCGCTGCTCCTCCCCTCCTACCTGGTGGTGATGATGGGCGGCTTTAAGGCGCTGCGCGGCGTGCTGCCGGCGGCGGTCCTCTGCGGCGTCTCGTTCGGCGCGACCCAGCTCCTGGTGTCGAGCCTCCTCGGCCCCTCGCTGACCGACATCATCGGCTCGATCGTGGCCATCCTCGTCCTCGTCCTGCTGCTCCAGGTCTGGCAGCCGGCCGAGCATTTCCAGGTGAGCGAGGCGGACGCCGGGGGGGTGGTGCAGGCGCCGCCGCGCCGGCCGCTGGGCGAGGTGCTGCTCGCCTGGGCGCCCTATGCGCTGCTGGTGGTCTTCGTGCTGCTCTGGGGCTTCGACAGCGTCAAGGAGCTGCTCAACAAGGCCACCATCAAGCTCCCCTGGCCCGGCCTGGACAACCAGATCCTGCGCATCCCGCCGGTGGTCAAGAAGGTGTCGCCCTATCCCGCCGTCTACACCTTCAACTACCTGTCGGCCTCGGGCACCTCCTGCATGCTCGCCACGCTGTTCTCCGCCGTGGTGCTGCGGGTGTCGCCGCGCCGCTTCGCCAAGCTGATCGGCGCGGTGGCGCACCAGCTGCGCTTCCCGATGCTGACCATCGTGACCGTCCTGGGGATCGCCTTCCTGATGAACTACAGCGGCGCCGCGGCCACCCTCGGCCTGGCCTTCGCCGCCACCGGCGCGATGTTCCCGTTCTTCAGCTCGCTGCTCGGCAGCCTGGGCGTCTTCCTGACCGGCAGCGACACCTCGGCCAACGCGCTCTTCGGCAATCTCCAGGTGGTGACCGCCAACCGCCTCGCCCTCAACCCGGTGCTGATGGCGGCCTCCAACTCGAGCGGCGGCGTGATGGGCAAGATGATCAGCCTGCAGAGCATCGCGATCGCCGCCGCCGCCACCGGCATGGCCTCCTCCGAGGAGGGGAAGCTCTTCCGCTTCACCCTCCGCCACAGCATCATCCTGGCCTCGGTGGTGGGCCTGATCGTGGTGCTCTACGCCTACGTGGTGCCGGGCTGGGTGCTCTGACCCCCGGCGGCCGGCGGCAGAGCGGCGGGCGGTGGCTCAGCTGAGCCGCTGATCCCCAGGGCGTGGCTCAGCCGGAGCCGCCGATCGCAGGGCGTGGCTCAGCTGGAGGCGCCGGGCGAGCGGCAGAGGGCGGTGGATGGAGGAGGCTGGCGCGCCGCGAACGCGGCGCG
>JASLEW010000968.1 GCA_030150965.1 Thermoanaerobaculia bacterium
GAGCCCGGCGCGCCCGGGGCCCTGCCCTCCCCGCCCCTCCCACCGGCCACCACCGGCCTGACCGAGGCCGCAGCGCATTCGCTGCCCGGGCACACCGCCGAGATCGCCGCGGCGCGCGACGAGCAGGTCTACTTCGAGTTGGAGCGGCGCTACCGCGGCACCGAGGAGGAGATCCGCGAGCGCATCGCCGCCTACCTGCCCTACCTGCGCGGCGGCGGACCGGCCCTCGACCTGGGCTGCGGGCGCGGCGAGGCGCTGGCGCTGCTGCGCGACCACGGGATCGCGGCCCGCGGTATCGACGGCAGTGCCCGCATGGTGGCAGTCTGCCGCGAGCGCGGCCTCGACGCCGGCCAGGGGGACCTCTTTTCGGCCCTCGCCGCGGTGCCGCCGGGCAGCCTCGGAGCGGTCCTCTCCTTCCACGTCATCGAGCACCTGCCGATCGGCTCGCTCGACCGCCTGGTGCGGCTGGCATGGCGGGCGCTGCGGCCGGGCGGCGTGCTCGTCCTGGAGACGCCCAGCCCGCTGTCGCTGGTGGTCGCGGCACGCAACTTCTGGCTCGATCCCACCCACGTGCGGCCGGTCCATCCGGAGAGCCTCCAACTCCTCTACGAGATGGCCGGCTTCGACCCGGTCGAGCGTCTAGAACTGCGCCCCTTCGCCGCCGCCGAGCGCCTGCCCGAGATCGACCTCGCCACCCTGCCGGCCGAGCAGCGCCCCCTCGCCGACGCGGTCAACCGCCTGCGCGACGCCCTCGACGACCTGCTCTACGGCTGCCAGGACTTCGGGATGGTCGGCACCAAGCCGGCGCACGGCGAGCCCCTCCTTTGAGGAGCCGCTGAAGGCGCCGAACCGCCGCCGCGGAGCACGAGGGCAGGATCTGGTCGCTCGACTCCGACTTCCGCCGCATGGAACGGCTTGGGCTGGTGGCGCTCTTCGAGCCGGCGGGAGGGCCGTAGTCAGTACGGCCAGTCGGCGGGGCCGAAGCGCAGGGGCTTGCGCTGCTTGAACAGGACGATGGCGGCGGCGAAACGGCGCCCGAGCGGCACGTCCGCATCGGCATCCGGGCGGTCGAGGCCCTGCCGGGCGGTGCGCGCGGCGGCGGCGAAGTCGCCGGTCTCCGCCTGCGCCGCGGCCAGGGCGTAGAGCGAGAACTGGTCCGGCGGATCGCCGGCCTCGACGGCCTGGGTCGCGAGGTCGAGCGCCACCTGGCCGTCCCGCACCGCCGGGTCGGGCGTGGTGGCGTACATCAGCGCCCCCAGCGCCGCGAGGCGGCAGGCGTCCGGAGTGTCGATCAGCCCGGCGTCCACCTCGGAGGCCGCCTCCTGCCAATGCCCGGCCTCCACCTCGCTGTGCGCCCGCTGGTAGCGCGTCAGCCAGAACTCCGGCGCGCTCGCCGCCGCGGCACGCGAGAAGCTCTGCGCACTCCGCCAGAGCAACACCTGCTGCCGCGTCGCCACGGCCAGGAAAGCGGTCGCGGCGGCCAGGAGGCAGATGGCCACGACGATCCGCCTCGGTAGAAGTCTTCCGCCAGGCACCACCGGAACCGCTGGAGCCGGCGAAGCCATCGGAGCCAGCGGAGCCAGCGGAGGCATTCGCGCCAGAGGACCAGCCTCCGCCGCGGGATCTGCGCCAGCGCGGGCGAGCCTGGCGATGCCGGCGCCGGCCAGGAGCGCCCACGGGACGCAGGAGAGATAGCTGTAGCGGTGCGCGGCCAGCTGCGGCCCGGCCTGAAACAGGCCGCTGACCGGCAGCACCCACGCGGCGTAGGACAGCGCGGCGGCGAGGAGAGCCGGGAACCGCCGCCGCAGCGCCCAGCAGAGCGCAAGCAGGAGGACGAACAGCACCGCGCGCAGGCCGAACTCCGGCCGGGCGAGCCCCACCTCTTCCGGCCAGGGGATGAAGAACGGCAGACGGACCGGCGCCAGGGTGGCGCGCAGATAGAACGTCAGCCCGTAGGCCGCCGCCGCCAGGCGGGCGCCCAGGGACAGCCCCGCGTCCGCGGCCCGCACCGGCCGGCTGGCCCAGAGCGTCACCGCCGCCCCGGCCGCCGCCAGGACGAGATAGGGGATCTTCTCCACCACCAGGCCCCAACGCCCCGGCCGCCGGCCTCCCGCCTCGCCCGGAGCTGAGATGGCCGAATCCGGCCTCGCCCTCCCCCACCGCCACCGCCGCAGCATCGTGGCGTCGAGCGCCAGGAGCGAGACCGGCAGGGCGACCGCGATCCCCTTGGCCAGCAGCGCCGCCGCGTAGGCCAGGCAGGAGCCGCCGAACAGCTGCCGGCGGCGGCGCCCCACCGCCTCCGTCATCGCCACGTAGAGCAGCACCGTGACGAAGACGAAGCAGCCGCACAGCACGTCCCGCCGCTCGGTGATCCAGGCCACCGACTCGACGCGCAGCGGGTGGACGGCAAAGACGAGGGCCGCCGCGAAGGCGCCGGCCGTCCTCGCCCGGTCGTCGGCTGGCAGCGCCTCCGGCGGGTCCGGCGGGTTCGCCGCCCGCCGCAGGAGCCTCCGCGCCAGCTCGAAGCACAGCAGGGCGTTGAGCAGGTGCAGGAGGACGCTGGTGAGGTGATACCCGAAGGGGTCCATGCCCCAGACCAGGTAGTCCAGGCCGAGGCTCATCCAGCTCAGCGGGATGTAATGCCCGAGGTGGCGGGTGGTGAACATCCAGCCTAGCTGCGGCAGGCCGAGACCGCGGTAGGCCGGGTTGTAGACGAAGTTCTGGTCGTCGTCGAGCGGCGCGAAGCCGCCGGCCAGGGCCGGCAGGAAGGCCACCAACACAACGGCCACCAGCACCACAACGGGTACGATCGGCCAGCGGCGGGATACCTCCAGACTGCTCCTCAGCTTGTCTCCAGGACTCGGGCCAGGGGTTCGAGCCACCGGCCAAGCGTTTCACCGGCCTCCGGGATCTGGCTGGACGCCAAGGCGGCCAGCGGCAGAATCGCGTAGGTCAAGATGTTGGACAGGAACGCATGGTCGAGCGTCACCCGCCCAGGCGTTGAGTCGCCGATCCAGCTCAGCACGACGTTGCGATCCATCTCCACGAAGATAACCAAGGTCACAACGATCGCCAGCACCACAGCGCTCCAGAAGAAAACCAGAAGGAAGTGCCCGGGCACGAATGCGTAGAAGCTCACTGCGGCAAGTAGCAGCAGAGCGGTGACCATGGCGCCAATCAGCGAGTAGCGCAGATGCGCAAAGACTTTGCGCAGATAGGCCACGATCAGAAGTGCGTCGAGCATCCTCATCTTGAAAATTGCTCCGTCCCTGGCGAGACGCCTCCTGACATGTTGAAAGATATGCTCCAAGCTAGCGCGCGTCATGCCCTCTTCGTCGACCTGGTTGGCAGCCTCGAAGTAGAAGACGCTCATCCGGTGATACCTGATCGCCGGCAGGTAGGAGCGCAGCCACGAGAATTCGCCATACCTTGCCAGCTTCTCCAGCAGCTCGATGACCTGCACCAGACCACGAAACGAAGGAATGTGCCAGGCGAAGGACCGCATGGGATCCCAGCGTACGTCCTTGGCAAGGCGCTGGAACTCACCATGGCACTCACAGTGCTCAAGACGGCCCAGGAGATGTCGCAGCAGCAGCCAGGATCGGGTAAACCGGTAGAAAGATGTCACACTCAATAGGAAAATGGAAACCACAATGGCAAGGAACGCACGGCCGTAGGCAGCGGGCTCCGCCACCGGCTGTGTTGCCTTCCAGAATGGCAGGATGGTCGAGGTCGCAACCAGGCCCAGGAGAGCGTAGTAAGGCCAAGCGCGTGGCATCCTGCCGGCGCAGAGCGACTCGATCTCTTCCAGCTCCGCTGCGCAGCCGGCCAGCGCCTGGTTATCGGCTGGGCTGAGTGGCCAGCTGGTTCTGTAACGCCGCAGGAGCTGGCGCTGCTTGAGCTCGATGAACAGCCATACCAGCAGCGCGGCGCCGGCCAGCTCTAGCGGTAGCAGCGGCGACAGGCCGTTAGCAACGTGGCGCAGGCGCAGGTAAAGCAGGCCCGGCTCTTCGAGGCTCCATATCCGGAAGATGCGGCGCTCGAAGACTGGGCATAGGAGCGCCCAGCTGACCGGCAATGCGGCAGCTGCCAGATAACGGCGTCTACCAGCTCTTTCGCCCTCCGCGAGGAGGCCCAGCGATACCGCCAGGATCGCCGAAAAGTACAGAGTGGCAGGCCAGAGCCCGATCTCTAGGAGCCGGGTCGCCGGCTCCGGAGCTGAGGGGGCGAAGGCTTTGGACTCGATCAGGGGTAGGCGAACGAGCAGGATCACGCCCGCTGCCATGGCTAGGAGGACAGCGGCGGCGAGGGCCTGAGGCAAACTCGGCCCGGCCCGCCAACGCGGCAAGTAGGGTGGGAGCACGAGTCGGACTCCAAGCCCGATCAGCAGAAGCAGGAAGAACAGGAGCGGCAGCTCACCTCTTTCAGCTGCGGCTTCCTGAGGTGTGGCTACTTGAGGTGCGGCTCTGTCAGGTGCTGCCCGGGCAGAAGGGCGCTCGCCGACCGGGCACGGTAACTCGCCAGGGGAGAGACGACCTCGGTCAACGGGGATGCGCGCCAATGGCGACATATTGCTCTGACCAGTGGCGGTGACCCAGACGGCCGGATTCGGGTTGATCCGTTGGCCGAGCAGGCACTGGACAGCCCAAAAGACCCCCTCCTGGGCTTCGCTAGCGAACTGCCGAGTGAGAGGTGGGATTTCCAGCTGCGGAGGTTTCGGATGATACCTCGGCGGCGGCGCTCCCGTGGTGGCGAGCGGAAAGCTCGAGACAGCAAGTGCTCCGAACATCGCCGAAGCCGGTCCGTGGGGATTGGCGAAGAGGAGATTGTTCTGCAGGGAGAAGACCACGACGTCTGGCACCAGCTGATGAAGCCGTCCTGCAAGGAACACCTCATCCTTGACGTCAGTTGCGATGATGCCAATATATCTGTAACCAAGCCGCGAGATGCGACGCAACAGGCTGTCGAGGGCTACATCCTCGATATTGGCCGTGAGCGGGCTGATCTCGGGGCGGTCCGCCGTAGTTACTCTATCGGCCAGACTCACCTCGGGACCGGGCCGCGAAGGTCTCAGCGTCTCCAGCTTGGCTCCCGGCGAGGTAACGCTGGCTTTCCTCTCCCTCTGGCTCTCCTCCCAGGCGTTGCGGATCGGCTGGACATTGGAAGGCAGGATGATCTTGGGTACGTTCCTCAGCGTACTCTCGGCGTTTTCGAACGCGTTGACGTAGGCGGTTCCCTCTTCGATCAGCAGAGCTGCATAGCGTGGGTCCCAGCCGAGCTTCCGATGCAGGAAATTGAGCGCCTCGTCCGCCAGGACGTTATCGGGAATGATCGTGCGCGCAAAGCTCGCGTTCGACGGCAGTGCCTTCTCCAAGCCCGGCGCGGTCGCGGAACCCGAGACGATGGTGAAGAAGTGGCTCGCCAGCGCCGCCGTTTCGATGCCAAGCGACTCGGCCGATCCCGACGAGGAAGGACCGAGCACGAGGATTTCGCGGCCACCCTCCTCAAGCGCACTGTCCTGCCCCACCTCTGCGGACAGTTTGTCGATGAGATCCACCGCCAGGTGGAAGGCCTTCTTGTCGATGCCAGCCATCGGCGTCTCACCAACGAGAAAGACAGAAAGGAGGCTTCGTTGAGCGACGGTGTTGCCAGCTTCAAGTGCGCCCCGAAACAGCATGAGCCCGATGGAGGTTCGGCCTGCCCGCTCGCCGCCGGATGGAGAAGATTCCTCGGCCGCGAGGGGCAGCCACCGGCGATCGAACAGGTAGCGCTCGTTCGTCTGCGCCAGACCCATCTC
>JASLEW010000587.1 GCA_030150965.1 Thermoanaerobaculia bacterium
GCGGCGCTCGCCGTGGGGAAGCGCCGCGGCACCGGCGGCACGGGAGCCAGGGGCGGCAATGGAGCCGATGGCGCCGCCCGAGCCGACGGCGGTGCCGGAGCCCCTGGCTCGAACGGCGCCGCCGCCGCGGCCGGCCACCCCGCGGGGGAGCCCGCCGCGCTGCCGGCCACCGTGGAGGGACCGCCGGCGCCCCCGGGGCTCCACGCGCAGCCGGCACCGCGGGCGGCCGGCGGGCTCGACCAATGGTTCGAGCGCTTCGGCGCCGACTTCGTGGTGGTCGAGGCGCCGCCGCTCGACGCCACCGCCGACGCGGCGCTCCTGGCGCGGGCCTGCGACGGCCTGGTGCTGGTGGTCGAGTCGGCGGCCACCTCGCGCGACGCGCTGCGGCGGGCCGTGCGCCTCGCCGAGGTGAGCGGCTGCCGGCTGATCGGGCTGGTGGTGCGCGAGACGGGCAAGCCCCTGCCCCCCTGGTTCCGCCGCCTGCTGCGCGGCACCTCGCGCACGGGTTAGCCGGCATGGACGTGCTGATGGTGGCGCCCGGCCGCACGCTCAGCTTCGTCGAGCACGACGTGGCGATCCTGTCGCGCCGCCATGGCGTCGAGGTGCTGTCGCGGCAGGAGCTGCGCTCGCGCCGGCGGCTGCTGCCGGCGGTCGCGCGGCGGCTGGCGACGCGGCGCTTCGGTCTGGTCTACGTCTGGTTCGCCGATCCCTACGACACGCCGCCGGTGCTGCGGCTCGCCCGCCTGTTCGGCGTGCCGGCGGCGGTGGCCGTGGGCGGCTACGAGCTGGCAGCGCTGCCGGCGCTGGGCTACGGCGCGCTGTGCGACCGGCGGCAGCGGCGCCGCGTCGAGCGGTCGCTGGCGCTGGCCGACGCGCTGCTGCCGACGTCGGAGCTGCTGGCGTCGGAGATCCGCGCCCTGGGCGATTTCGGCGCCCGCCTGCGGATGATCCCGCCCGGCATCGATTGCAGCCTGTTCTGCCCGCCGGAGGGCGCGGCGGCGCCGCGCGAGCGCCTGGCGGTGACCGTCGCCACGGTGTCGGACGCCACCTGGAAGCTCAAGGGGCTCGACCTCTTCGCCGACTGCGCGCGGCTGCTGCCGGACGCCCGCTTCGCCATCCTCGGGCCCTGCCCGCAGCCCGCGGTCGCCGCCGCGCTGCGCGCGCGGGCCGGCGGCAACCTGGAGATCCCCGGGCGCCGCCTGTCGCCCGAGGAGCTCGCGGCCTGGTACCGGCGGGCCGCGGTCTACGCCCAGCTGTCGCGGCGCGAGAGCTTCGGCGTGGCGCTGGCCGAGGCGATGGCGTGCGAGTGCACGCCGGTGGTGGCGCGCGCCGGCGCCCTGCCCTGGGTGGCCGGCGACTGCGGCCGCCTGGTGGCGGCGGGCCGGGCCGGGGAGGCGGCGTGCGCCATCGGCGCGGCGCTCGCGGCGCCGGTCCCGTGCGCCGCGGCGCGGCGGCGGGTGGTGGCGCATTTCGCCGCCGAGCGGCGCGAGGGCGAGCTGCTGCGGGTGGTCGGGTCGCTGATCGCCAGCCGCGGACGGGCGCTGCCCGCCGCCGAGGCGACGGCGTGAACGAGGCGCAGCTCGCGCTGTCGCTGTTCTGGCCGCTCGCCGGCCTGGTGGGGCTGCTGGCCTTGGCGGCGCCGCCGGTGACCCTGGTGATGCTCGACTTGGCGCTGATCTTCCTGCCCGGGCATTGGCTGGTCGGCGGCGTGCGCGTCGATCCCGGCGACCTGGTGATCGCCGGCGTGGCGCTGGCGCTGCTGGTGCGCGGACGGTGGGCCCGCGAGCGGCTGCCGTGGCGCCTGCCCGGCTTCGCGCTCTGGCTGGTGCTCGGGGGATTTCTCTGCGCCGCCTACCTCGCCGCGCCGGAGAACCAGGAGAACCTCACCTCGCCGGTGCGGATCTTGTATCAGCTGTATCGCTACTGCTGGAAGCCGATCCTCTATTATCCGATCGCCGCCCTGCTGCTGAGCGAGCCGCGGCGGGCGTGGTGGGCGCTCAACGCGCTGCTCCTGGGCGGCGACGTCTGCGCCGCGCTGGCGGTGCCGCAGGGCTATCAGGGGCTGCGCGCCGCCGGCCCGTTCGGCAGCCCCAACACCCTGGGGGCGGTGCTGGTCGTGCCGCTGCTCGTCGCCGCCGCCGGCCTGCTCTGCGGCGAGGGGCGCTGGCGGCGGCTGGCCTACGGCGCGAGCCTGGTGCTGCTCGGGCGGGCGCTGCTCTTCTGCGGCTCGCGCGGCGCGTCGCTGGCCTTCTGCCTGGGGTGCGTGGTGCTGTGCTGGCAGGCGTCGCGGCACCCCCTTACCCGGCGGCGGCTGGCCCGGGCGGCGCCGTGGGCGCTCGCCGGCACGCTCGGCGCCTTCGTCGTCCACCCCGGCCTGCTGGAGAGCCCCAACCTGCAGCGCTTCCTCACCCTTTCCCATCCCATGGACGAGGGCACGCTGCAGTGGCGGATGAAGCTGCGCTGGCCGCACTTCTGGCGGCAGGTCGAGGCCCATCCGCTGCTCGGCGTCGGCACCTACGTGGACACCCGGCTGGGGGAGAGCGGCAACACGCCGCACAACGGCTATCTCGCCACGGCGGTGGCGAGCGGGCTGCCGTCGCTCGCGCTCTATCTCGGCTTCGTGCTGCTGGCGTTCCAGCGGCCGCTGCGCCGGCAGCGGCGGGAGAGGGCGCGGCCGGCGGCGCGGTCCGCGGCGGCCGCGGCTGGGGATGCCGCGGCCGGGGATGCGAAGGCCGGGGATGCCGCGCCCGCGGATGCGGAGGCCGGGGGCGCCGCGGCTCGGGATGCGGCGG
>JASLEW010000604.1 GCA_030150965.1 Thermoanaerobaculia bacterium
GCCGGCTCGGCCGGCCGCCGCGCCGTCGACCGCGCCGAGGCGGCGCGCCAGCGGCGCCGCGTCGAGGACGCCTTCCAGTATGCCCAGGCGCTGGTGCGCGGCACCCTCGGCCACCGCGAGGAGATCGACGCGATGATCCGCGGCCAGGCCGACAACTGGCGGCTGGAGCGGATGCCGGCGGTGGACCGCAACATCCTGCGCCTGGCCGTCTACGAGATGCTCTACGAGCGCGACACGCCGAAGCTGGTGGTGGTGGACGAGGCCATCGAGCTGGCGAAGAAGTTCGGCTCGGAGCAGTCGGGGCGCTTCGTCAACGGCCTGCTGGACGGCCTGCTCAAGCAGCACAGCTTCCCCGGCACGCTGACCTGACCCGGGCCCGCGGCGCCGCCGGGCCGGCGGCGGGGGCCGGGCGCGGCCCCCGCCGTCCCCGGGGACGAATCCCCGGCCGCTCCGCGTTTCAGCCATAATCCGGGCGCCGGCCCGCCGCCTCCGGGCGCGCCGGCCCCGACAGGAGAGCGAGGCGCGATGAGCACGCCGTACGACCCGAAGGCCATCGAGGCCAAGTGGCAGGACCGCTGGGAGAAGCGCCGGGCGGCCGAGGTGGACCTCCGCCAGGCGGCGGGCAAGTACTACATGCTGATGATGTTCCCCTATCCCTCGGGGGACCGCCTGCACGTCGGCCACGGCCGCAACTACATCCTCGGCGACGCGCTCTTCCGCTACCTGCGCATGCACGGCAAGCGGGCGCTCAACCCGATGGGCTGGGACGCCTTCGGCCTGCCGGCCGAGAACGCCGCCATCCAGCGCCAGGTGCACCCGCGCGACTGGACCTTCGGCAACATCAGGGTGATGAAGGAGCAGTTCCGCCGCTGGGGGATCCTCTACGACTGGAGCAAGGAGATCGCCTCCTGCACGCCGGAGTACTACCGGTGGAACCAGTGGCTGTTCCTGCGCATGCTCGAGCGCGGCCTGGCCTACCGCAAGCAGGCCCCGGTCAACTGGTGCCCGAGCTGCCAGACGGTGCTCGCCAACGAGCAGGTGGTCGAGGGCGCCTGCGAGCGCTGCGGCACCGCCGTGGTGCAGCGCGACCTGGAGCAGTGGTTCTTCCGTATCACCGACTACGCCGAGCGCCTGCTCGCCGGCCTGGACGGCCTCGCCGGCTGGCCGGAGAAGGTGAAGGTGATGCAGCGCAACTGGATCGGCCGCTCGGAGGGGGCGGAGATCGACTTCGCCGTGCCGGCGCTCGGCGAGACGGTGACGGTCTTCTCGACCCGCCCCGACACGCTGCACGGCGCCACCTTCCTGGTGCTCGCGCCCGAGCACCCGCTGGCGGCGCGGCTCGTCGCCGCCCATCCGCGGCAGGCGGAGATCGCGCAGTGGATCGCCCGCATCCGCAACACGCCGCGCATCGAGCGCGAGGGCGAGGACAGCCCCAAGGAGGGGCGCGCGACCGGCCAGACCGCGACCAACCCGGCGACCGGCGAGGCGATCCCGATCTGGCTGGCCAACTACGTGCTGCCCGACTACGGCACCGGCGCGATCATGGCGGTGCCGGCGCACGACGCGCGCGACCTGGCGTTCGCTCGCCAGGAGGGGCTGGGCGTGCGGCTGGTCTATCACCCGGATGCTGGCGATGGCGGGGAGGTGGAGGGCGCCGCCCTCGCCGAGCCGATCCTGCACCAGGGGGTGATCCGCAACTCGCCGCCGCTCGACGGCCTGCGCGACGGGCCCGAGGCGGTGCGCCGCGCCATCGCCTGGTGCGAGGAGGGCGGCTTCGGGCGCGGCAAGGTGGCCTACCGGCTGCGCGACTGGCTGATCTCGCGCCAGCGCTACTGGGGCACGCCGATCCCGGTGCTCTACTGCGACCGCTGCGGCGTGGTGCCGGTGCCCGACGAGCAGCTGCCGGTCGAGCTGCCCTACGACGTCGAGTTCACCGGCCGCGAGGGCAACCCGCTCGGCCGGGTGGCCGACTTCGTCAACGCTCCCTGCCCGCGCTGCGGCGGCACGGCGCGGCGCGAGACCGACACCATGGACACGTTCGTGGACAGCTCCTGGTACTACCTGCGGTTCCTGTCGCCGCGCGACGCGACGCGGATGTTCGATCCGGCGCTGGCCGACCGCTGGGCGCCGGTCGACCAGTACATCGGCGGCATCGAGCACGCCATCCTCCACCTGCTCTACGCGCGCTTCGTCTGCCGCGTGCTGCACGACTTCGGCCAGGTGAGCTTCGAGGAGCCGTTCGCCAACCTGTTCAACCAGGGGATGATCACCCGCTACTCGGAGAAGTCGGGGCGGGTGGAGAAGATGTCCAAGTCGCGCGGCAACACCGTCTCGCCGGACGAGCTGATCGACAGCATGGGGGCCGACACCGAGCGCGTCTACACCCTGTTCATCGGCCCGCCGGAGAAGGAGGCGGAGTGGAGCGACGAGGCGGTCGCCGGCGCCTACCGCTTCCTCGGCCGGGTCTGGCGCATGGCGGAGAAGCTGGCGGAGGCGCCGCCCACCGCCCCGGCCGACGCCGAGCTGGAGCGCGAGCGCCACGCCGCCATCCAGCGCGTCAGCCACAGCATGGAGCGCTTCCATTTCAACACCGCGGTGGCGGCGCTGATGGAGCTGGGCAATGCGCTGTCGCGGGCGCTGGAGGAGAAGACCGCGTCGCGCCTGCGCTGCGAGGAGGCGTTCGACACCCTGCTGCAGCTGCTGCATCCGATGGCGCCGCACATCACCGAGGAGCTGTGGGAGCGGCGGGGCCACGTCGAGGAGCTGCTCGACACCACCTGGCCGGAGTACGATGAGGCGAAGCTGCGCCGGGCGCGGATCGCCCTGGTGGTGCAGATCGACGGCAAGCTGCGCGACCGGGTGGAGGTCGATGCCGATGCCGCCGACCAGGAGGTGCGCGCCGCCGCCCTGGCCAGCGCCAAGGTGCAGGAGCACCTGGCCGGGCGCGAGGTGGCCAAGGCCGTGGTCGTGCCGGGCCGCCTGATCAACCTGGTAACCCGGAGGTCCGCATGAGCAACCGTCCGCTGCCCCCTGCCGCATGGACCGCAACCGCCGTCCTGCTGGCCGCGGTCCTGGCCCCGCTCACCGGCTGCGGCTACGCGCTCGTCGGGCGCGGCAACACGCTGCCGCCGGACATCACCAAGGTCTACATCAAGCCCATCCAGAACATGACCGGGCACCAGCGGGTGGACCAGGCGGTGACCCTGGCGATCGGCGACGAGATGGTGAAGCGCCACCGCTTCACCCTGACCGCCACGCGCGAGGCGGCCGACGCCGAGCTGTCGGGGTCGGTGGTGGGGTTCGGCGCCACGCCGGTCACCTTCGACACCAGCGGCCGGGCCACCGCCTACGAGCTGTCGCTCACCGCCTCGATCGCCTTCCGGCGGGTCGACGACGACCACGTGCTGTGGCAGAACAAGAACTACAACTTCCGCCAGAACTTCCCGCTCTCGGTGTCGAGCGCCTACGTGGACCTGGAGAACAGCGCCATCGACATGGCCGCCAAGGCCTTCGCCCAGACCATGGTGAGCGACCTGCTGGAGGGGTTCTAGCCGCCCCAAGGCCCCAAGGATCGCCGAGTGGCCTGCATCCTTCGTCCTGCGCTAAACTTCCGCCAGCGAGCCCCGCGGTAGGTGCTGCACGACGAGAGGCGCCACCGCCCCGGTGCCTCCTGCCGGGGGCATCCGGATCTCCGGGCCGCTCCAGGGATGACTCTCACCACCTCGGACCTCGCGCACCTCGCCGCCGCCCTGATCCTGCTGCTGGCGGCGGCGCACGGCTGCGGCTACCTCTTCCGCCGCCTGCGCCAACCGGTGGTGATCGGCGAGGTGCTCGGCGGGCTGCTCCTCGGCCCGACGGTGCTCCAGCGCTTGCTGCCGGACTGGCAGCGGTGGATCTTCAGCGACAACCCCGCGACGGTGACCGCCCTCGGGGCGATCTACCAACTCGGCCTGCTGCTGCTGATGTTCAGCTCGGGCGCCGAGGTGCGGAGCCTGATCCAGCGGGGAGAGGGCAAGGCCGTGGCGCTCATCACCCTGATCGGGACCGTGCTGCCCCTGCTTCTCGGCTTCGTGGCGCAGCGCTTCCTCGACACCGCGCCCTTCCTGGGGACGGCGCAGAGCGGCGCCGCCTTCGGGCTGGTCTTCGCCATCGGGATCGCCGTCACCTCGATCCCGGTGATCTCCCGCATCCTCCACGACCTGAACCTCATGGAGACCTCGTTTGCGCGGATCGTCCTCTCGACCGCGGTGGCCGAGGACATCCTGCTCTACGTCCTGCTCGCGATCGCGCTCTCCTTCGTCGGCCACGGCGAGGGCAGCGTCTTCGGGGTGCCCGGCATGCTGCGCATCGAGGGTGCCTCCTATTCCGGTCTGGCCTACTACACCAGCGTGCCGCTGATCTTCCTGGCGCTGTCGATGTTCGCCGGGCCGGTCGTCTACCGCTGGGTGAGCGGCCTGCGCTGCAACGTCCTCTTCCAGGGCAGCCCGGTCGGCTACCTGCTGGTCATCCTCCTGGTGATGGCCGGCCTCACCGCCTCGCTCGGCGTCACCCCGATGTTCGGGGCGCTCATGGCCGGCATCGTCACCAGCCAGGCGGCGGAGGAGCCGGAGCGCCCCCGGCGGGTGATCGCCGGCTTCTCCTTCGGCTTCTTCATCCCCGTCTACTTCGCCATCGTCGGGCTCAAGCTCGACCTCCTCCATGCCTTCCCGCTGCGCTTCTTCCTGCTGCTGCTGATCTTCGCCTGCACGGTCAAGGCGCTGTCGATCTACGCCGGCGCGCGCCTGGCCGGCAAGCCGCGCGCCAGCGCCCTGAACTTCGCGGTGGCGATGAACGCCCGGGGCGGCCCCGGCATCGTCCTCGCCTCGCTGGCCTACGAGGCGAAGATCGTCAACGAGAGCTTCTACGCCATCCTGGTGATGCTGTCGCTGGTGACCTCCCTGCTCGCCGGCTCCTGGCTGGATGTGGTGGTGCGGCGCGGCGTCAAGATCGCCTAGTGTCCCGCACGGCCAGTTCGTATGGTATTCGCTTGCCCTCCGGCTCCCTGGCGGCGTTGCGCCTCCTCACCGTAGTCCCTGCTACGCTTGCGTCGGCGCGCCTGGCCAGGAAGCCGGATTGCGGCGCGACTACC
>JASLEW010000969.1 GCA_030150965.1 Thermoanaerobaculia bacterium
ATCGCCGATCCCGCCCTGCGCGCCGCCGCGCGGTGGGCGGCGGCCACGCGCACTCCGGGGGCGGAGATCCTGGCGGCGCCGCCCTTCGGCGAGGAGGAGGCGCCGGAGATGATCGCCACCGCCGCCTGCTTCCACTACATCAACCGCCTGGTGACCGTCTTCCTGGGGACCAGCCCGTTCCCCGGGCCGGCGCGCCTGCTCGGCGGCGCGCTCGTGCTGCTGACGTCGGCCCACCTCGCCCCGCGGCTGCGCCGCACCGTGGAACCCGGCGCATCGCTCGCCTTCCTGCAACCGGCCGCGGCACCCCCTCCAGCCGATCTCGGCTGGGCGGCAGCGCGGCCCGGGATCGCCGCGCCCTTCGCCAGCCTCGCGCTGGCGGTCGAGGCCGAGGCCGGCGAGCTGCTGGGTGATGGGGCGGCGGCGGTGCGCGCCCGCCTGGCCGCCTGGCGGGGCGAGGACCCGCCCCTCGCCGCCGCCTGGGTGGACGAGGCGCTGGCCGGCGTCGAGCCCGCCGCCCGCCCGTCCGCCCGCCTGGCGCTCCTCACCGCCCTCGCGCCCCACCGGGTGGACGCCGCGGAGGTGGCCGCATTCCGCGCCCGCCATCCCGGCGACCGCCCGCTCGTCGCGGTCACCACCTGGGCCAGCTTCGCCGCCGCCCGCCGCCTGACCGGATGGCTGTGGAGCGGCGGGCTCGCCGGCAGCACCGAGCGGCCTCTTCCTGCCCCGGTCTCGCGCCGGGCTCCTCCCGCTGACGAATGCCGACCGGGATCCTCCCGGTGCGAGCCGCCGAACGGAGCGAAGGAAGCCGAGATCCAGTGATCCCGCAGGTCACGAGATACAGGCAATAGGCACCTCCTGGTATGGAGGTGGCTCGACGACCGGGCCCGCGGGTCCAGGAGGCTCGCCCTGGCACCAGCACTCCCTCGAATGCCGCCACGATGGAGCTGATCTGCCGGCGGCCGTGCCTTGGGCGTTCCAGGGCGCGGCGTTCCCCGGCGGGAGAGCGGTTCGCGATATACTCGGCGGTCTGGATTCTTACGTGATGGCCGATTCTCTACGTTCCGCTTCACCCCAGGAGGTGGCGCTGTTCGCCGAGCGGATCGGGCGCAGCCTGGCGGAACGACCGCTGGAGATCGACGTCAGCGAGCACCGGGAGCGCGTCGCCGCGCTGGTGCGCGAGGTGGGCGGCGCGACGTTCTACGAGCTGCTGGCGGTGGGGCCGGCCGCCTCCCCCGAGAGGGTGCACGAGGGGTATGAGCGGTTGGCCCGGCTGGTCCACCCGATGCACGCGGCCTATCTCGGGCTGGAGGGCCGCGAGGGGGTCCTGGAGGTGCTGTTCGAGCGCGCCACCGCGGCCTACATCACCCTCAGCCACCCGGGGCGGCGGCGCGACTACGACCGCGAGATCGGGCCGGCGGGCTGGTCGGCGAGCGGCACGCCCTCGAAGAGCCGCGGCGAGGAGAACCGCGACCGGGCGCGGACCAGCTACAACCGCGCCATGGCGCTGGCGGCCAAGGAGGAGTTCCACTTCGCCGTCGAGCTGCTGCGCGAGGCGGTGCGCATCGATCCGCAGGCCAAGTACTACGTGGCGCTGGCCGAGCTGCAGGTCAAGAACGACCTCTGGCTGCGCCACGCCGCCGACAGCTACGCGCGCGCGCTGGAGCTCGGCGGCCCCGACTCGCGGGTCGAGGAGGCGCTGCAGCGCGTGCGCCGCCGCATGGACGGCATCGCCGCCGGCACCCCGCCGGAGAGCCTTCCGCCGGTCGTTCCGGGAGCCCCGGCGGCCACGGCCGGCGCCGCGGAGCGCGCGGCCGGGCGGGTCACCGGCTCGCGTCCCGCCCGCCACGAGGAACCGGGCGCGCTGCACTCGACCTCCTCGCAACCGGTGCGCTACGAGATCGAGTCGGGCGGCGGCCCGGTGATGCCCGACCTGCCCCCGGACCGGGACTGACCGCGCGGCAGGGCCCGCCGGCGCCGGCGGGCCGGGTGCCGTCCCAGGCCGGGCTCGCGCTACAATGGCAGGCGCCGGAGAGCTCCATGCGGTCGCCACGGCGGTTTCGGCCGGCCGTGGAGGAAAGTCCGAGCTCCCACGGGCGGCATGCTCGCTAACGGCGAGGCGCGGCGACGCGACGGAAAGTGCAACAGAGAGCAGACCGCCCGGCCTTCGGGCCGGGTAAGGGTGAAACGGTGCGGTAAGAGCGCACCGCTCCGCCGGTGACGGCGGAGGCACGGCAAACCCCATGCGGAGCAAGACCAAATAGGGGAGCGGTACGCGGGCCGCCCGTCCCGCCTCCGTCCGGCCCAGCCGGGCGGGGCCGCTTCCGGGTAGGTTGCTGGAGGCCGGCGGCAACGCCGGTCCTAGAGGAATGACCGCCGGCCGGCGCTTGCGCCGGCTGCACAGAACTCGGCTTACGGAGCTCTCCGGCGCTTGGCTTCCCTCGATCGACCGCAGCCGCCGCCCGCGGCGGCGGTGCGCCTGCCGCCACCCGCCGGCCCCGGCGACCGGATCGGCGTCGCCGCCCTCTCCGGGCCGGTGGACCCGGAGCGGCTGGAGCGCGGCCTCGCGGCCCTGCGCGGCCTGGGCTTCGAGCCGGTCCTGGCCGACAACGCCAGGTCGCGGCGGGGGCTCTTTGCCGGCGGCGACGCCGAGCGGCTGGACGGCTTTCACCGCCTTGCCGCCCGGGCGGACGTGGCGGCGATCCTCTTCACCCGCGGCGGCCACGGCCTGTTGCGGGTGCTGCCGGGCATCGACTGGGAGCTGCTGCGCCGCCGCCCGCGCGCCTACCTGGGCTACTCCGACCTCACGCCGTTCCTTCTGGAGGTGGTGCGGCGCCTGGGCCTCGCGGCCTTCCACGGGCCGCTGGTGGGCGGGGAGCTGGCGGGCGGCCTGGACGCCGCCGAGCGCGCGTCGCTGCTCGGTGCGCTCGCCGGCCGCTACCCGGCGGAGCTGCCGTTTGCCGCCTGGCTGCGCCGGCCGTCCGGGGAGCCCTGGGAGCATTGGGAGCCCGGTGGGCCCGAGGCGGGCCGGTCCGCGCGAGGAGCCGGGGAGGCCCCCGGGCCCCGGCCGGCGCGCCCCGGCGGCGGCGCCGGCCCCCTCCTCGGCGGCTGCCTGAGCCTGCTCACCGCCACCCTCGGCACCCCCTACTTCCCCGACCTCGGCGGCGCCATCCTGTTCTGGGAGGAGGTGAACGAGCCCCCCTACCGGGTGGACCGCATGTTGACCCACCTGGGGCTGTCAGGTAGGCTCGATTCGATCGGGGGAATGGTCGTCGGGCACGTCACACCGCCGCCACCGTCGCCAGGATCCGGCAGCG
Source organism: Thermoanaerobaculia bacterium (assembly GCA_030150965.1). Taxonomy (GTDB): domain Bacteria; phylum Acidobacteriota; class Thermoanaerobaculia; order Multivoradales; family UBA5704; genus JASLEW01. The sequence continues at coordinate 3,315 of JASLEW010000969.1, forward strand.
CCAGAGGCCTCGATGGCGTCCATGGCACGCAGGGCACCCATGGCTCCAGCACCGCCCATGACGCAGATCGCGGCCATGGCCCTGGAAAACCCAGTGCCGCCGGAGAAGGCGCCGGGCCCTTGCCATCCTCTGCGGGTTCGCCTTCGTGGGCTCCGGCGCTGATCGCCGACAGCCTCTCCCGGTTTCCGTGGCCGCTCGCCTACGGACTCGGCGCCGGGCACGGGTCGCCCAACCTGACGCTCCCTCTGGGGCTTCCCGCGCGCTTCGCCGCCGGGAGCCCGGCGGCGCCGGCAGGGGGCACCCTCGTGCTCGGCGCCTGAGCGGTGCCCGAGCGGCTGCTGACCGGCTCCTGCTGGTGGCTGGCCGGTCGTCGCGGCGAGGGTTCGCCGGGCATGGCTGAGGATCGATCCGCATGAGCAACCCGGTGTTCAAGACCACGAGCGGCGCCAAGAAGGGCGCCGGCGCCCTGGCCGTCGAGCTGGCGGCGGGGGACTACGTGTTCCACGAGGGGGACCTCGGCACCGAGATGTACATCATCAACGAGGGCAAGGTGGAGATCCTCAATCGCCTGGGCGACGAGGACCGGGTCCTCGCGGTGCTCGAAAAGGGCGACTTCTTCGGCGAGATGTCGGTGCTGGAGGACCTGCCCCGGGCCGCCTCGGCGCGCGCGCTGACCGATGCGCGCCTGCTGCAGATCAACGGCTCGACGTTCGATCAGATGCTGCAGAGCAACCCCGAGATCGCGGTGCGGATGATGCGCAAGCTCTCCCGCCGCCTGCGCGAGACCGACGAGCTGCTCAAGACCTCGTTCGGCAACCGCATGTCGCCCATCTCCAGCGAGATCCCCAGCCCGTCGGCGCAGCGGCCGGCCGAGGGCCCGGAGCGGCTGGTGCACCTGGCGTCGGGGATGGAGTTCCCCCTGGCGGTGGGGCCCGAGACCACGGTGGGCCGGCGCGACCCGGTGACCGGGATCTTCCCCGACGTCGACCTGACGCCGGTGGACAGCCAGCGGTCGGTGTCGCGGCGCCACGCCAAGATCTACCGCCGCGGCGCCAAGTTCTTCCTCGCCGAGGAGATCGGCACCATGAACAGCACCTTCCTCAACGGCAACCGTCTGGAGACGGGGGTGCCCGGGGAGATCACGCCCGGGTCCGAGCTGCGTTTCGGCGTGGTGGTGCTGCGCCTCGAAGTCCCCTGACCCGCCGCCGTGCGCGCGCTGCTGCTGGCCAACACGCTGCCGCCGCGCGATCTTTCGGGCGTCGGCGAACAGGTGCTACAGTTGACGGCAGGCCTGCGGCAGGATGGTGTCGAGGTGGAGGTGTTGGGCCGCGGCCCGGGAGGGGTCGCCGGTCCGAAGGTGCTGTTTCCGCTGTTTGCCGTGCCCGCCTTGTTGCGGGCATTGCGCCGTTTTCACCCGGACGTGGTGCAGGTCCATGAGTCGGACGGCGGATTGGCGGCGCTGGTCGCCGCCTGGCTGGCTCCCGTCCTGGAGCCGCGGCCGCTGCTTGTGGCGCTGTTGCAGGTGAGCTACCGCGAGGAGCGGCGCGCGGTGCGCGCGGTGTGCTGGCGGGGGAGGGTGCTGGGGCGCCCGGAAGCGGCGGAGCGCCGGTTCCGCCGCCTCAAGGCGCCGCTGCAGATCGCGCTCGGCTGGCTGACCGCGCAGGCTGCCGACCGGGTGCTGGCGCCGAGCGCCGCGACCGCCGCCGAGGTGCGCCGCGACTACCGCGCGCGCGAGGTGGCGGTGGTGCCGAACGCCATGGCCCCGATGGATCCGGCCGCCCCGTTGACGCCGATGGCCCCGGCGGCCCCGACGGTCCCGTTGACGCCGACGGCGCCGGTGGCCGCGTTGATGCCGATGGCCCCGGCGGCCCCGACGGTCCCGTTGACGCCGACGGCGCCGACGGCGCCGGCTCCGCGGGCGCCCACGCCGCCGATGCCGTCGCTGCCGATGCCGCCGCTGCCGGCAGGCGGCGGCGAGGCGGGCTTCCCGGAGCCCGGCTTCCTGCTGGTGGTCGGGCGGCTGCGCATCCGCAAGGGCGTGGACGTCCTGCTCGCCGCCTGGCCCGAGCTGCTGCGGCGCCACCCGGCGGCGCGGCTGGTGATCGCCGGCGACGGTGAGCACCGGCCGGCGCTCGAACGCGCCGCGGCCGGCCTGGGCGTCGGGGAGAGCGTGACCTTCCTCGGGCGGGCGGACGCCGGGCAGGTGCGCCGGCTGATGCAGGCGGCGGCGGCGCTGGTGGTACCCTCCCTGTACGAGGGGATGCCGCTGGTCGTCCTGGAGGCGATGGAAGCGGGTCTGCCGGTGGTGGCGTCGCGCGTCTCCGGCATTCCCGAGGTGGTGGAGGACGGCGCCACCGGCTGGCTGGTGCCGCCGGAGGATCCCGAGCGGCTGGCCGCGGCGCTGGACGCCGTGCTCGCCGATCCGTCCGGGGCGCGCCGCCGCGGCGCCGCCGGGCATGCGCGGCTGGACCGGGAGTTCCGCCCGCGGCACGCCGCGGACCGCTGGCGACGCGCCGTGGAGGCCGCCGCCCAGGAGAGAGGTGGATGATGGCACGCGCCCTGTTGGTCCTCGGCTGGCTGGGCACCGCCGGGCTGCTTGCCGCGGCGGTCATGGGCTACGCCGCGCCCAGGGCAGCCGACCCGCACGCGCTCCAGGGGCACGTGCTGATGAGCCTGGGCGCCACCCTGGTGGTGATGTTCTCGCACACCTGGATCCTGCTCTACCTCCTGGCCACCGGGCGCGTGCTGTCGCAGGCGGTCCAGGCGCGGGACGAGGGCGCGGGGCTGGCGGAGCGGGCGCGCCGCGTCCGGCTGCGCGCCCTGCCCTGGCTGCTGGCGGTCCTGGCGGCGGTCACCGCCACCTTCCTGCTCGGCGGCAGCGCCTTCGGCGGCGGGGTGGCCGCGGGCATCCACCAGGCGCTGTTCTACGTCACCCTCCTGCTGCAGCTCGGCGCGATGCGCAGCGAGGGGCGGGTGCTGGCCGAGCACGAGGGGATGAGCCTCGAGGCCTGCCGGCTGGCGGAGAGCGATGCCGCCTGAGACCGGACCCGCCGCCGCCCGCGGCCGTGCCGCGGAGCCTGCCGCCCCTGCGCGCGCCGCGGGCGCTGGGGTCACCGCGGGCGCCGCAGTCACCGCGGGCGCTGCGGTCACCGCGGGCGCTGCGGTTACC
>JASLEW010000699.1 GCA_030150965.1 Thermoanaerobaculia bacterium
CCGCCACCTGCGAGAACCTGTCGGCGGCGGTGCCGCCGGCGGCGCCCGCGCGGTGGGCGCCGGTCGGGGAGCAGCTGGCGCGCGACCGCATCCAGCCGGGAAGCGCGCTCGCCAGGTTGGTGCGCGCCAACCAGGACGTCAACCTGCTGGATCCCCGCGAGGCCGGCGACGGCAAGCCGCTGCCGCTCTGGATGCGGGTGCAGTGGCGCAAGGCCCAGCCGCAGACCCGCTACGTTCCGGGCGATCCCAACGGCGGCTACCCCCGCTCCCTGCGGCGCCTCTACCGCTGGATGCTGCGGCACCAGGACCTCAAGCCGGCAGCGGCGGCCGGCGCGGCCTGGCCCGCCGCGACCCAGGCCACCGCCGAGAGCGGCCAGCAGCGCATCTCGGGCGCGCAGGCGGCGGCGGTCGACGGCTCCACCGTGAGGATCAACGTCTACAACCCCGACGAGATCCTGGCCGTGGCCGACGAGTCGCCCAGCTTCGACGGCAGGGTGCAGTTCTACTACTCGACCGACGGCGGCCTCACCTGGGGCGGCGACACGCTGCCGCTCGGGCCGTCGGACATCTTCCAGACCGACGGCGGCGTCGACTGGGCCGCGGACGGCACGGCCTGGGCGGTGGCGGCCTCGGTGGTCCCGGTCAACCAGGTCTTTGCCTACTACCAGCTGCGCGCCTACCGCTCGGCCGACCACGGCCAGACCTGGACCTTCGACGCCCTGCTGTCGGGCAACCAGAGGGCGGCGCGCCTGGGCACGCTGGCGGTCGATCACTCCGCGGCCTCGCCTTACAAGGAGAATGTCTACGCGCTGTGGACCAGCCAGGACGGCGTCTTCTTCGCCCGCCGGCCGAGCGCCGACGGGGCCTGGCACTCGGCGATCGAGATCTCCGACGGCCGGACGCTGGTGGTGCAGGAGGGCGTGGACATCCAGGTGGACAGCGCCGGCAACATCTTCGCCTTCTGGGCCGACGAGGGCCATCACATCTTCGTCGCGCGGTCCTCCGACGGCGGCGTCTCCTTCGCCACGCCGGTGCTGGCCGCCTCCGTCCTTGCGTTCACCGGCTTTCCGCTGCCGCCGGCCTTCGACGGCGTGGAGGTCCGGGTCACCGGCGGCACCTACCGCACGGCGGCGGCGGACAACGTCTACATCGCGTGGCCCGACCTGTCCGGCGACCCGGGGTGCACGCTGTGGACCCAGGCGCCGACCTTCTTCCTCCCCTACAGCTCCTGCAAGGGGCGCATCTGGTTCGCCCGCTCGACCGACGGCGGCGCCAGCTGGTCGGCCCCGGTCAAGGTGCTCGACCGGCCGGTGGTGGACGATCAGTTCAACTCCACCCTGGCCGTCGATCCGGCCAGCGGCCGGATCAGCCTGACCTACTACGACACCATCGGCGACGCCAGCCGCGCCACGGCCAATCTTTTCTATCAATCGTCGAGCGACGGCGGCACCACCTGGAGCGCGCCGTTCCAGGTGACGACGGCGAGCTCCAACGAGACGCTGCAGGGTTCCGACGCCGGGCAGTACGGCCCGCGCAACGGCCTCTCCGCCTTCGGCGGCAGCGTCGTCGCGACCTGGACCGACCGGCGCGGCGGCGGCTTCGAGGAGATCTGGGCGGCGTCGATCGCCGATCCCGCCGTGTGCACCGGGCCGGCGGTGACCGGCCTCCAGGCGGCCGTGCGGCCGGCCGGTGTCGGCCTCACCTGGGACGCGGTGCCCGGCGCCTCCTACCGCGTGCTGCGCGCGCCGGCCAGCGGCGGGCCCTACAGCACCATCGCCACTCCCTCGCTGAACAGCTACTTCGATGCCGCCATCGCCTGCGGCGGCACCAGCTACTACACGGTGCAGGCCGTGGGCAGCTGCGTCTCCGCCCCGGCGGCCGAGGCGGCGGCCGCGAACCGGCCGGCGGCGGTCCTCTACAGCAACGATTTCGACAGCGCCACGGGCCTTGCCGGCTGGACGACCGGCGCCGTGCCGGGCCTGGGCTCCGCCGCCGACTGGCGCGGCGTCCAGGCGTGCGCCGCGCACAGCGGCGGCAACGTGTTCCGCTTCGGCGGCGCCACCTGCACCGGCGGCGCGCCGGGCGGCGACGCGGTCTTCGCCTATCCGGGAGGCGCCGACGGCATCGCCGTGCCGCCAGGGGCGAGCGGCGTCCAGATGTCGTTCTGGCAGCGCCGCGACTTCGGCCAGGACTCGGGCGGGATGCTGGCGATCTCGGTCAGCGACCTGTTCGATTTCTGCGTGCCGATCAGCCCCACGGCGGTCTCGGGAGACGCCTACAACGCCCTCACCCACACCACCTGCCTGTCGCCAGAGCTGTACCTGCAGCCGACCTTCACCGGCACCACGGACACCTTCGCCAACACGGTGGTCGATCTCGACCGCGCCTGGAGCGACACGCTCGAGATCGCGGGGAGCACCGCCGGGCACGTGATCGAGCCGATCTTCCTCGCCATCACCGCCTGCGGCCCGCCCCAGACCGGATGGTTCCTCGACGACGTGACGGTCACCGCCTGCACCGCTCCGCCGGCGCCGGCCTTCGGCTTCTACACCCTCGCCCCCTGCCGGCTCCTCGACACCCGGCAGGCCGCGGGGCCCGCCGGCGGGCCGGCGCTGGCGGCGGGAGCGTCCCGCGGCGTGACCCTGGCCGGCCGCTGCGGCATCCCGCCCACGGCCAGGGCGCTGTCGGTCAACGTCACCGTCGTCCAGCCGCCGCAGGCCGGCTCGCTCCTGCTCTACGCCGACGACCAGCCGGCGCCGCTCGCCAGCACCATCAGCTTCGGCGCCGGCGCCGTGCGCGCCAACAACGCCATCCTCGCCCTGGGCAACGGCACCGGCGGCGCCATCGCGCAGAACCAGTCCGCCGGCAGCGTGCAGCTGCTGATCGACGTCAATGGCTACTTCCAGTAGGGCGGTCGCTTTCCGGCTCCTCGTCCCGGGTCCGGCGCCCCGAGCCCTGGGCTTTTTCGCGCTGTTGCGCTACCGCCGCCTGAGAGCTTCGGCGATCCCGTGGCCTGCTCGAATGGTAGACTTCTGGTATGCGAACTACCATTGATGCCGCAGGACGGGTTGTCATCCCCAAGGAGCTTCGCAGCCGGCTGGCTCTCGCCGCCGGCCAGGAGCTCGAAATCCGTGAACGCGAGGGCCGCATCGAGCTCGAGCCGGCAGGGGCGTCGATTTCGCTACGCGACAGCGGTGACGGCCCGGTCGCCGTCCCCGCCGAGGCGCTACCGCCGCTCACCGACGAGATCGTCCGCGAGACCTTAGAGCGGACCCGCCGTTGATCGCCGTCGACACCAGCGTCGTCGTCGCGGCCTTCTCTTCATGGCACGAGGGGCACCGTGCCGCCTTGGAGTGCTTGCGGCGCGATCCGCGCCTGCCGGCGCATGTGGCCATCGAAACCTTCTCGGTCATCACCCGCCTTCCGGCTCCCCATCGAGCCCCTGGCAAATTGGTCGCCGAGTTCCTTCGCCAGCGCTTTCGCAGTCCGCTGCTCACCTTGCCAACGAGTCGCCATCTGCGGCTGATTGAGGAAGCGGTGGCAGCAGGACTGGCAGGTGGTGCGGTCTACGACGCCTTGATCGCCGCCACGGCGAGGCATGCCGGCGCGACGCTCCTGTCGCGCGACCGTCGCGCGGCAGCAACCTACGAGGTGCTGGGCGTCAAGTACGAACTGGTGACTTGAGAAGCAGCCCACGAGCTGCACCCGGAGCTGATCGTGCAGACCCACCACCTCGAAGGCCAGGGGCAGCTCGGCACCGGAGAGGGCGAGGAGCGTGCGAAGCGCGGGAATCGGCGGAGGTTCGAGGCTGCTCTCAAACGCCTGCCAGATGTCGAGCCGGCTGATGATGACAAGTTGTAGGCTTGGATGGCGCCAAAGCGCCCGGGCTGGGATTGCCCCAGGGGTTCGTTGGCCAAATGCCGTCAATCGACCGGCCCCCGACTGCCGCTGTACAGCCCGCGTGGGGCCAATCCTGAAAGGAGCAAGGATGAGCGAGAAGCCATTGGATACGCCTGACTCGATGCTTGCCGCCACCGTTGCGGCGAGTGCCGAAAAGCGCCTGGCGTCGTTGGCGGGGCAGCCCACGCCCGGCAATGATCATGTGATCGTCGAGTGGAACGTGGCCTTCTTGGAGAACGCCGCAGTCGCAGCCGCTGGCTACCTCCGTGGCAAGACCTCTGCCGATAGGATCGAGGCGGTGGTAACCAAGATCACAGACGATTCCGGCCGCTTCTATGGGGCCAACATCTCCTCCTTGTTGGGCGGCGCGCTGCCCGGCGGCACTGAGTGGTCTTTCTGGACGCAGGGCCCGCAGTTTGGGCCGCAAGACGAGGGCAAAACGATCATGGTGTCGGTGCAAGGCTCGGTGAACGCCGAGCAGCAATTCTACTTCGAGAAGTCTATCGTCATTCCCAAGCCCCAACCCTAGAAGCAGGTAGATTGGCCGGCGGGGAAGCCCAATGAATTCGCGAAGCGAGTGGCTGGCTTCTTCTGCCGGAGGATGAAGGCGCTGCGGGTCAGCGGTGGATGGGATCCACCCAGCGGACCTCCTCGGGGCTCTCGGCCGGCTCGATGTCGAGGTTCACCACCACGGCCTCGTTGTCGCTGCGCACCAGGACGCACTCCAGCGGCTCGTCGGGCGAGGCGTTGATCTCCTGGTGCGGCACGTAGGGCGGGACGAAGATGAAATCGCCGGGGCCGGCCTCGGCGGTGAATTCGAGGCGCTCGCCCCAACGCATGCGGGCGCGCCCGCGCAGGACGTAGATGACGCTCTCGAGGGCGCCGTGGTGGTGCGCGCCGGTCTTGGCGTTGGGCAGGATGTTGACCGTGCCGGCCCAGATCTTGCGCGCCCCGGCACGGGCGAAGTTGATGGCGGCGGCGCGGCTCATGCCGGGCGTCTGCGGCGTGTTGGCGTCGAGCGAGTTGCCGGGGATGACCTTCACCCCGTGCTCCTTCCAATCGATCGGCCCGGCCGGGCCGGCCGGCCCATCCGCCGGCCCATCCGGAGGAGCGGCGGGAACGGAATGCCGGTCGCCGTCGTCGGTCATCGTCTCTCCTTGTGCCAGCGGCACCAGCGCGGCGGCTTGCCCGTCGTGGTGCGCCGCCCTCTTCACCGCGGGCAGTCCTCAGGCCACCCTGTCCGGCGGCGCGGCGCGGGCCTGCCGCCGGGGGCTCATCCGCCGGCCGAGCCGCACCCAGAGGGCCGACGGCAGGAGGCCCAGGGCCCGGCCCGCGAGCCCCATCTGCCAGGGGAACCAGAGCTCCGCCTGCCGGGCGAGGAGGGCGCGGCCGATGCGCTCCGCCGCGTCCTCGGTGTCGAGCAGGAACGGCATCGCGAAGTCGTTGCCCGCGGTCATCTCGCTCTTGACGAAGCCGGGGAAGACGCAGGTGGTGGCGACGCCGGTGCCGGCGAGGTCGATGCGCAGGCTCTCCATGAAGCTGCGCAGGAACGCCTTGGAGCTGCCGTAGGCGGCGTTGGCCGGCAGCCCGCGCACCGCGGCGATCGAGGACACCGCCGCCAGGTGGCCGCGGCGGCGCGCCAGCATGCCGGGCAGGGCGGCGGTCAGGGTCGCCGCGGCGCCGAGGACGTTGACCCGCAGGATCTCCTCGCACGCCTCCCAGTCGAGCTTGCGGGCGGAGTTGAGCTTGCCGACGCCGGCGTTGGCCACCACCAGGTCGAGGCCGCCGTCGCGGCCGTCGAGGTCGCGCAGTCGCTCGCGCACCGCCGCGGTGTCGGCGACGTCCAGCTCCAGCGGCTCGATCGCCCGCCCCGTCGCCGCGGCCTCGGCGCACAGCGCATCCAGCCGCGCGCGGCGGCGGCCGGCGGCGATCACGGTGATGCCGCGCCCCGCGAGCCACAGCGCGAGCGACCGGCCGATGCCGCTGGTGGCGCCGGTGACCAGCGCCCGCCGGTACTCCGCCGCCGCCGTCACCTTCCCGCACCCCTGGCAGGCGGCTGAAAGACCCCGCTCGCCGCGCTTCGCCCGGCGGCCGGCGGCGGCGCGGGCTTGCCCGGCGGCCTGCCGGCCGGCGGCACCCGCGGCTCGTTCGGGACTCTCGGCACGCTGGGAACCTTCGCCATCGTCGGCACGTTCGGCACGCTCGGCACCTGGCTCATGAGGTTCAGCTTAGCGCAAATCGCCGCCGGCGGCCCGCCGCCGGCGCGACCGCCCTGCCACCGCGTCCTCCCCAGAGAGCGCCGCCGTCATGAAAAACGGTTGCAAAAGGCGCCGCGGCGCCGCCGTCCACGGCGCCGGCGGCCTGGCCCCGCGGTTGCAATGTGTCATTTTATAACCGGCGGCTGTCACGCCGAGTCAGGAGAACGTATGAGATTATCTATCGGCTCCACCGCCCGCCGTTCCCTCATCCTCACGCTGGCGTTGCTGGCGCCGGCGGCGGTCCAGGCGGCGGCGCAGGCGCCGGCCGGCCAGGGCATCGAGCTCACCGGCAACCTGGTCAGCCAGCGCAGCAGCTTCCGCCAACCATTCGTCCTCGGCATCGATCACTATTCGACCGCCGCCGATCTGCAGAGCTTCGCCGCGGCCCTGGCCGCCGCCGGCCGTTACGCGGCGCGCGATCAGCTGTGGAAGGAGCCCGTGGGCTATCTCAGCGTCGGCGGACGCCTGGGCTACCCGGTGGCGGCGGTCTTCGCCTGCGCCGCGCCCGCCGGCCGCTGCCTGGTCGCGGTGCTCAACCGGCCGATGAGCGAGCTCGAGGTGCAGTACTCCACCCGCTCCTCGCGCTATCCCTTCTCCGTCGTCGAGCTCAACCTCGACAGCAGCGGCAGGGGCGACGGCACGCTGATCGGCGCCGCCCAGATCCAGGTCAGCGGCACCCAGCTGGAGGTCGAGAGCCTGGGAAGCGAGCCCCTGCTCCTGCTGAGCGTGCGGTCCCGCTGACCGCCTGACCGGCGGCCCCCGCCCCGGTCGGCGCGGCCGGAGGTCGGCCGGGCGGCCCGGCCCCCCGGCCGGTGAACGGCGTGGCAGACCGGTGCCAGCTCGGTGACGCTGTCGATTTGCCCCCCATCCATTCGACTACGATAGGGGGGCGAGGCATGGCCTCGGGCGCGGCCTCGGCCGCGCCCCGCGGGCCGGTGAGCTCGCGGTCCCCATCACCGCGCGCCGCGGCTGCGGCGGCAGCGAAAGGAGAGAGAGATCATGGGCAATCCCTTCTGTCACGTGGAGCTGGCCACCTCGGACCTCGGCAAGGCCAGGGACTTCTACACGCAGCTGTTCGACTGGAAGCTGGAGGAGGCGCCGATGGGCGGCGGCCAGAGCTACACGATGATCCAGGTCGGCGAGGGAACCGGCGGCGGCATGATGACCAACCCGATGCCCGGCGCCCCCTCGGCCTGGCTGGCCTACGTGCTGGTGGACGACATCCACGCCTCGACCGCGAAGGCGAAGTCGCTCGGCGCCACGGTGATGCGCGACGTGACCGAGGTGATGGACGCCGGCTGGCTGAGCATCATCGTCGATCCCACTGGTGCGGTGCTCGGCCTGTGGAAGGCCAAGCCGCGCTGACCGGCGCCTCACCGCAGCATCCTCACCCCGCAAGGTCCCGGTCCTCCGGGCTGCCACCGTGGGGCAGCGGGAAGTTCACCGCCGCTCCACGGTGGCGTCACCTCCCGGCGCTAGCTTGGGCGGCAGCCCCGCCGCTCCCGCGGCGGCGCATCTGGAGGGAGGACCGGACATGCGAGGAAACGGAGTGCACCGGAGCGCCTGGCGCCAGCGCCGGACGCTGGCCGTCGGCGCCGTGTTGACGATCAGCTGCTGCGGCGCTGCCTTCGGCGCCACCGCCGCCGCGGAGGCCGGCCCGCGATGCCGGCTGGCCAACGCCGCCGGGCCGATCGAGCACGTGATCTATATCCAGTTCGACAACACGCATCTCCGCCGCGACGTGCCCGACGTGCCGTCGGACCTGGAGCAGATGCCGCACCTGCTCGGCTTCATCAAGGGCCAGGGGACGCTCAACAGCGACGATCACACCGTGCTGATCTCGCACACCGCCGGCGGCATCACCTCGTCGCTCACCGGCGTCTATCCCGACCGCCACGGGCTGACCGTCAGCAACAGCTACGTCCGCACCTCCCCGACCGGCAGCTTCTCGTTCCCCAGCGCCTTCAGCTACTGGACCGATCCGGTCGCGGGGACGATCCCCAACCTGGTCACCCCGGACGGCGTCAACGCTCCGGCCCCGTGGGTGCCCTACACGCGGGCGGGCTGCAACGTCGGCGGCATCGGCACCGCCAACATCGAGCTGGAGAACACCGGCACCGGCCCGACCGGCGACGTGACCAAGGTGTTCGGCGCCGGCTCGCCGCAGTACGCCGAGGCGGTGGCGTCGGGCAAGGCGGCGCGGGGCACGGCCGCGGCGATGAAGGCGCAGACCGATTTCGTCGGCCTGGCCATCCACTGCGCCGCCGGCTCGCCGCTCTGCGCCGCGGGCGAGGACGACCTGCTGCCGCAGGAGGTGGGCGGCTACACCGGCTTCAAGGGCTTCTTCGGCGCGCAGCAGATCGATCCGGTGCTGACCGGGATGAGCGCCGCGACGCCGCTCCTGGACCTCGCCGGCCACCCGATCGCCGATCCCTTCGGCCAGCCCGGCTTCCCCGGCTTCGACGGCATGTCGGCCGCGGTGACCCTGGCCTACGTGGCGGCGATGCACGAGCACGGCGTGCAGGTCACCTACGCCTACATCTCGGACGCGCACGACAACCACGGCGCCGACGGCGCCGGCCAGTCCGCCTTCGGCCCCGGCCAGGCCGGCTACGTGCAGCAGCTGAAGGAGTATGACCAGGCGTTCGCCGCCTTCTTCGCCCGCCTGGCCCATGACGGGATCGACCGGAGCAACACCCTCTTCGTCTTCACCGTCGACGAGGGCGACCACTTCGTCGGCGGCGCGCCGGCGAACCCCGGCTGCGACGGCGTCACCACCCCCTGCGACTGGCCGGCCGGCCAGGTGGGCGAGGTGGACGTCAACATCGACACGCTGCTCGCCGGCGAGTATCCGGCGCTCGCCGCGCTGTTCCTGGGCGACACCGCGCCCTACGCCTTCACCGTCCACGGCGACGACGCGCCGCCTTTCTATCTCGCCAAGTTCGGCGCCGGCGGCGGCCCGCTCGGCCCGACGGATCCGCTCACCCGCCGCTTCGAGCACGCCATGATCCACGCCACGGTGGTGAACCCCTACACCGGCGCCACCGACTTCCTGCTCGCGCAGATGGCCGACCAGAACGAGATGAAGGCGCTGCACATGCTCACCACCGGCGATCCGGCGCGCAACGCCACCTTCGTGCTGTTCGGCAACCCCACCTACTACATCACCGACTACCCGTCGAGCACCTGCGCCGCCTGCATCGACTCGGACTTCGCCTGGAACCACGGCGATATCCAGCCGGAGATCGCCAACACCTGGTTCGGCCTGGTGGGGCCGGGCGTGCGCCACCTCGGCCAGACCGCGGTGTGGACCGATCACACCGACCTGCGGCCGACGATCCTCCAGCTGCTCGGCCTCGCCGACACCTACGACGAGGACGGCCGGGTGGTCCTCGAGGTGCTCGACGCCTACGCGCGCGAGCTGGCCGCCAACCGCTCGACGGTCGAGAAGCTGGGCGCCGTCTACAAGCAGCTCAACGCGCCGTTCGGCGCCTTCGGCATGAGCACCCTCGCCGCCTCCACCCGCGGCGTGGCCGCCGACGACACGGTGTACGCGGCGACCACCGGCGAGATCGCCAACCTCACCACCCAGCGCGACGCGCTGGCGGCGCGGATCCGCACCGCGCTCAACGGCGCCGCCTTCCGCCGCCAGCCGATCGACGAGCAGCAGGCCAATGCGTGGATCGCCGCGGCGCAGGGCCTGCTCGACCAGGCCGCGGCGCTCGCCGCGCGGTAGGATGGACGGCCACGCCGGCCGCGGGCGGCCCCCCGCCGCGCGGCCGGCGCCGGCAGCGTCCCCTGGAGGCACCGGCCCCGTCCTCCGAGCGGGGAGGCGGCGCGCGAGCGCGGAGCCGGCGCGGCGGCGGGCAGCTTCCCGCTGAACCCCAACCACCTGCGAAACCGCCTTCCAAGCGCTGGCAAACAGAGGGCCCCGCGATGCGCGTGGGGCACGCGGCGAGCCGGCCCCGATGTTGCATCGTCTGCTTTCCGGACACCCGGAAGCTGAACGCCGGGAGTCGAGGAGAGATCATGAGGGTCAATACGAGAAGCACTCTGATCGGCGCCATGACGCTGCTGTCGGTGATCGCGGCGGCGGCGGCGGCGCCCGCCAACGAGTTCACCGGCAACCTGGTCAACGTGGTGGGGAGCGCCCGCTTCAACCAGCCCTTCACCCTCGGCATCGACCACTATGCGTCCGCGGCCGATCTGCAACAGCTGGCCGCGGCGCTGCAGACCAAGGGACCCTACGGCGCGCGCGACAAGCTGTGGCGGAAGACCGCGGGCTACCTGAGCATCGGCGGACGGCTCGGCTATCCGGTGGCGGAGGTCTTCGCCTATGACACGCCGCAAGGACGCAGCCTCTACGCGGTGATCGACCGGCCGATGCGGACGTTCGAGGTGCAGTACTCCACCCGTTCCTCGAAGTACCCCTTCTCCGTCGTCGAGCTGAACGTCGACCGCAGCGGCAAGGGCGACGGCACGCTGATCGCCGCCGCCAACCTGCAGGTGCGCGGCAACAAGCTCGAGGTCAAGAGCCTCGGCGTGCAGCCCTTCCGCCTGCTGAAGGTGCAGCCCGGCTAGTCTCCCGAGTCGCAGATCGCGGCATGAGCCAGCGGGCCCTCCGCGCCAGGGGCGGGGAGGGCCCGCTGCATGAGGCCGTGAGCTTCGGGCCCGAGCAGCCGCGGGCGAGCTGAAAGGAGCGGCGGCGCCGAGCCGCCGCAGCGGGCATGTCGGGCGGCGCTCGCTTGACAGCCGGCGGCGCCGCCGCTACTTTGCGGGCGGTGCGACCGCCCCGGCTCTGCGCCTTTCCTCTCGTTGCCCTCCCCGCCCTCGTTGCACTCGCCGCCGCGGCGGCGGGCGGCTGCCGGCAGCGAGCGGCCGGGTGGTCCTGGCCGGGAGCGCCGGTCGTCCTGATCTCGATCGACACGCTGCGCTCCGACCACCTGCCGGCCTACGGCTACCGCGGAGTCGCCACGCCGGCGATCGATGCGCTGCGCCGCGACGCGGTGCTCTTTGCCCGCGCCTACAGCCACTATCCGCTGACCCTGCCGTCGCACGTCTCGCTGCTCTCGGGCCTGCTGCCGCCGGTGCACGGCGTGCGCGACAACGCGGGCTTCCATTTCGACGCCGCACGCCATCCCGACCTGCCGCTGCTGCTCAAGGCGGCGGGCTACGACACCGGCGCCGTGGTGTCGGCGACGCTGCTCAACCGCGCCACCGGGCTGGCGGCGGGATTCGACCTCTACGACGACCGGGTGGCGGGGCCGGGCGGCGGCGACCAGGCCAAGCGCCCGGGGAGCGAGAGCGTGCGGGCGGCAGGCGGCTGGCTGCGGCGCCGCGGCGGGCGCCCGTTCTTCCTCTTCCTGCACCTCTACGAGCCGCATGCGCCCTACCGCCCGCCGCCGCCGTTCGCCGAGCGCTACCGCCGGGCGCCCTACGACGGCGAGATCGCGGCGGCCGACGCGGCGGTCGGCGGGCTGCTCGCCGAGCTCAGGCGGCTCGGCCTCTACGACCGGGCGGTCGTCGCGCTCCTCTCCGACCACGGCGAGGGGCTGGGCGAGCACGGCGAACGCTTCCACGGCATGTTCCTCTACCGCGAGACGCTCCAGGTGCCGCTGCTGCTCAAGCTGCCGGGGCGGCGCCTGGCCGGACGCACCGTGGCGGCGCCGGCGGCGCTGATCGACGTCATGCCGACGCTGCTGCGCCTCGCCGGCGCGGCGGTGCCGCCCGGGCTGCCGGGCGAAGACCTGGTGCGGATGGCGGTGGCCGACACTTCGGGATCGGGGGGCCGCACCCCGGAATCGACGGCCAGCATCCCGGGATCGGCGGGTGGTCCTCCGGGATCTGCGGCCGGTCTCCCGGGATCGGCGGCGGCGGGCGAGCGGCCCATCTACGCCGAGACGCTCTGGCCGCGGCTGCATTACGGCTGGAGCGAGCTCACCTCGCTGATCCGCGGGCCGCTCCATCTCCAGGACGGGCCCGAGCCCGAGCTGTTCGATCTCGCGGCCGACCCCGGCGAGACGGTGAACCTCCTGGCGGAGCGGCGCCGCGACCTCGCGGCGATGCGGGCGGCGATCCGCTCCTTCTATCTGCCGCCGGCGGCGCCGCGCCCGGCCGACGCCGAGACCGTGCGCCGCCTGGGGGCCCTGGGCTACCTGGCCGCCGCGGCGGCGCCGGCGCACGGTGCCCTGCCCGACCCGCGCGGCCGGCGCGCCGACCTGGCGGCGCTCGAAACCGCGATGCAAGCGCTGGAGGACCGGGGGCCGGCGGCGGCGGTGCCGCTCTTCGAACGGCTGCTGGCCGCCAACCCACGCCTGGTGGACGTGCGCCTGCTGCTGGCCGCGCTCGACCAGCGCCTCGGCCGCAACGCCGAGGCGGCGGCGGCCTACGCACAGGCGGTGGCGGCGGCAGACAACGCGCCGGCGGCGGCGCTGATCGCGGCGCGGCAGCTGCTCAAGCTGGGCCGTCCTGAAGAAGCCCAGACCTTCGCCGCGCTGGCGCGCGACGGCGCCGGGGCCGGCGGCGCAGGCGCGGCCGATCCCGC
>JASLEW010000713.1 GCA_030150965.1 Thermoanaerobaculia bacterium
GGCCGCCGCGGGCGCGGCCCAGCCGGGCGGCCCGGCGCCGGCGATGACCGTTGCCGGCGGCAACCCTTCGTTCCCGGCTGCCGGCAACGGGGCGGCAGGGAGCGTGCCGCCGGGCGGCCGGCAGAACGGACGTCCCGGGCACCACGAGCGCCGCGCCAACCGCGATTCCAGGAAGCCCCAGCCGGGCGGCTCCCACGCCGCGCGCGGCGGCTACGGGCAGGGCTCCGGCCGCTCCGGACCTTCCGGCCCGGGGCGGCGCGACGGACACGGCGGCCCCGAGCCCGGCAATTCGATCTACCACGGCAACGGCAATGGCGCCCGCCCTGGCCGTGCCGCGGCCGGCCATGCCGGAGGCCACGCCGGCCGGCGCCAGGGGCACGGGGGAGGGCGCCGCGACTTCCGTCCGGGCGCCAATGCTCCGAGCGGGCCGATCGGGCCGATGGCGCCATCGACCCGGCTGCCCATGGCGCCGCCGGTTGCCGGCCCGCACCGCGGCGGGCGTCCATCCGGCCTGCCCGCCGGCCTGCCGGCGGACGACTGGGACGTCCTGCCGGCCGATCCGGAGGTGCCCACGGAGGTGGACCGCCAGCGTGAGACCGAGGCCCGCGCCGCCAAGGCGGCGTCGGTCTTCCGGCCGCGCTTCAGCACCCGCTGGTCGAAGTAACGGGCCCGGGGCGGGCGCCGGCCCGCCGGTCCGCCAGGGAGGCCCGCGGCCGCCGTGGCGGGCTCATCCCACGCCGGGCGGCCCGCCCCCGGGCTGTGGCTCCGGGGGCGCCGCCTTCCGCCGCCGGCGCAGCAGGCGCTTCGCCTCGCCGATGGTGCGGCCCTGGATGAAGTAGGCGATGGCGGCCTCGCCGACCGCCCAGGTGCCGGCGAAGGCGACGCCGCCGGAGACCGCCGAGCCGGCCCCCGGGAAGACGATCTTGGCCAGGGCCCGCGCCCCCTCGCGCAGCGCGAAGGCGGTGCCGACGTTGGCGCCGAGGGCCACCAGGAACTCCCGCGCCGAGTCGCGCGACAGCTCGCGGCCGGAGAGGTAGGCCACCGAGGCGATGAGGCCCACCTGGAGGGCGGTGATCGGCACGATGTCGGCGATCGGGATCGGCACCGCGCCGACGCCGGCGCTGATCGTCGCCGCGGCGCCGGTCAGCCGGCGGGCCAAGCGCTCCTGCACGGCGCGGCGCCGGCTCAGCCGCGCGAGCTGCACCTGGGCGCTCTGCGGCAGCCCCTCGATCAGGTAATCGACCAGCAGGTCGATGTTCCAGAAGTTGTCGTAGACCCGCTCGCCGCCCCGGTACTCGGCGTAGGCGGAGACCGGGACCACCTTGGCGAGGTCCAGGCCGCGCCGCGCCAGGGCGGCGGTCATGGCGGCCACCGCGGTGGCGATGTGACGCTGCTTGTCCGGGTCGCCGTAGGGAGGCTCGACCCGCTTGGGATCGAGCTCGTCCACCTGGGTGACCACCGCCACGAGGGGCAGGTCGAAGCCGTGGCGCCGCCGCACCAGGGTCCGGATCTCGGCCAGGTTGTCGACGTCCTCGGCCAGGCGCGCAGCGACCTCCTTGGCCTTGCACAGGAAGAGCACGGTGTCGGGGGCCTCCGCGGCCACCGCGGCCTCGATGTCGCCGAGCGCGCTCCCCGGGCCGGCGCCGGCCGGCGGGCTGCCCTCGCCCAGGCCGCGGGTGTCGAGCACGCGCAGCTCCCCGCGGGCGGTCCGGCAGGAGTACCAGGTGGGGATCGCGGTCTGCGCCACCACCGCCCCCACCTCGGCCACCGGCTCGTCGACGATGGCGTTGACCAGGGAGGATTTCCCCGCGCCGCGCCGGCCCACGAACATCAGCTTGGGGGGCCTCGCCTCCATCAGCAGCTCCTTGATCGTCCGCATCTCGCCCGCCGCCCGGTCGCGCAGGGGGCCGGGCAGGGCCGGCAGGAGCCGGTCGAGGATCGTTGCGACCGCCGCCATCAGGGGATCGTCCACGCTCGGGCTCCGGGTCCGCTGGTCGGGTCGGTGGTGGCTCGTTGGCTCCCTTGCAGGCGCCGAGAGGAGATGCGAGCCCAGGACGCTCGCTCGGCAGACTCACGCTTCCGAGCCCTCCCCGCGCCGGAGAGGGAGGCAAACGAAGCCACCACTGCCGGGTCCGCGCCGAACGGTCCGCCCGGCGCTTGCGAGTAGGATAGCGGAACGATGAAGCCCGAGGCCTCCCTGCAGGTGCTGCACCGGGATGAAGGGCTGCTGGTGGTGAACAAGCCGTCGGGGCTGGCGGTGCACCGCGGCTGGGCGCAAGACGGCGTGGTGGTGCTGACCGCGGCGCGCGCCCTCGCCGGGCGCCACGTCTTTCCGGTGCACCGGCTCGATCGGGGCGCGAGCGGCGTGCTGCTGCTGGCGCTCGACGCCGGCCTGGCGCGCGGCCTGGCGGCGGCCTTTGCCGCCGCGCGGGTGGCCAAGCGCTACCTCGCCCTGGTGCGCGGCATCCCGCCCGCCGAGGGGATCATCGACCATCCGATCCCGCGCACTCCCGGCGGGGCGCGGGTGCCGGCGGTGACCTCCTACCGGCGGCTGGGCAGCTTCGAGCGCTACGCCTGGCTGGAGGTGGTCCCCGCCACCGGCCGGCTGCACCAGATCCGCCGCCACCTCAAGCACATCTCCCACCCGCTGATCGGCGACGTGCGCTACGGCAAGGGCGAGCACAACCGCCTGTTCCGCGAGCGCTTCGGCCTCCACCGGCTGGCGCTCCACGCCGCCGGGCTGGGGCTGGACGATCCGCGCACCGGCGAGCCGCTGAGCTTCCTGGCGCCGCTGCCGGCCGACCTGGCCGGGCCGCTCGCGGCGATGGGCCTGCTCCCCGGCGGCGGCCTCCCGGCCATCCCGCCGGGCTCCCTGGCACCGCCGGCCGCCGCGCCGGGAGCGGCGGTGCCGCCTTGATCACGCCGCCCCTGCCGGCGGCCAGGCGGCGGCTCGCGGCGCTGCTGCTGATGATGGTGGTGAGCGGGAGCGGCGGAGATGCGTGGGCGGTGGCCGCCGCCGACCCGGCGCCCGCCCCGCCGGCATCGCCGCCGCCCTCCCTGGGGGCGGAGGGAGCTTCCTACTCGCTGCTCGGCACGATGGCGCTCTACGATCCGGCGGCGGTGGACGAATCCTGGTCGGTGCTGCCGCGCACCTCGGGCAGCTCGTTCGCCCGCGCCTACGTCGCGGGCTACGGCGGGCGGCCCGGCATGGCGCTCTCCGGCCCGGGCAGCGGCGGCGATCCCGGGGTCCTCCGCCTCGACGGTTTCGAGGTCGGGGACACCGGGTTCCCCGGGATGCCGCGGGACCGCGAGGAGGCGACCGTCCAGGAGGTGCAGCTGGCCGCCGGCGGCGCCGCCCTCGGAGTGCTCACCTCCGGGTTGCAGATCAACCTGGTCAGCCGGCGCGGCACCAACGAATGGCGGGCCTCGGCACGCGGCCTGACCGGCGGCGGACCCCTCGCCGCGGGCGCGTCGCGGGTCTCCGCCCTGGCCCCGGGCCAGGCGGCGCACGAGGACGCGACCGGCGACCGGGTGCGCGACGCCGCGGCCGAGGGCGCGGAGGCCGGCGGGCCGCTCCTGGCCAGCAACCTGTGGCTCTGGGGCGGCCTGGACCACGACCGCACCGCCCTCACCGCCTTCGGCGGCCAGCCGCTCGCGGCGGCCGGCCTCGCCGCCACCGCCCGCCTCGACGCCCGGCTGTCGGCCGCCAACAGCGCCACCCTGTCGTGGAACCGCGGGAACGAGGACGGCACGGGCGCCGGTGCCGGCCCGGACCGCACGCCGCCCACCACCCTGGGCCTCCACTCGTCGGCCGACGTCTTCCGCGCCGCCGACACCCAGATCTTCTCTCCCGACCTGTACGCCGCGCTGACCGGCGGCGCGGTCACCGCGGCGGCGCGCGAGACGCCGCGCGGCGGCCTGCGCCCGCCGCTCGTCATCGACCCGGCGGGGGTGGCCGAGGGCTCCTGGTACGACGACGACGACCGCCGCCGCGCCGCCGCCGTCGCCGGCGAGGCGAGCCGGTCCGGGCACCTGCTCGGCGGCGATCACGAGCTGAAGGTGGCCGGCGAGTGGCGGCAGAGCGAGGAGCAGGACCAGTGGAAGGCGCCGGACTGGTCCCAGATCACCGCCGGCCAGATCCTCGGCCTGCCCCCGGGTGTGGACGGCCTCGACGTCTGGCGCGACGGCAATGCGCGCGACCGGCTGACCCGCACCGGGCTGTGGGCCGAGGACACGCTGAGCCTCGCCCGGGTCACCGCCAGCCTCGGGCTGCGCTTCGACCGCCAGGTGCCGCGCAACCTGGCGAGCTCGGTCCCGGGGGTGCCCGGAAACCCGCTGCTGCCGGCGGTCGACTTTGCCGGCAATGACGCGGACGGGGTGCGCTGGAGCAGCCTGGTGCCGCGCCTGGCGCTGGCCTGGACGCCGCTGCCGTCGCGGCCGGTGCTGCTGCGCGCCTCCCTGGCACGCTTCGCGGCGCAGCTGCCGAGCGGCCTGGCGGCGCGGGTCGATCCGGCGGCGCCGGTCAGCGCCGGCTACTACGCCGCCAGCGGCGCCGGCGGCCCGGCCGGCAGCCCCTACTTCTGGTATCCGAACGGTTTCGACCCGGCGCTGCCGCCGGACGTGCCAGCCAACGAGATCGACCCCCGGCTGCGGCCGGAGATGACCGACGAGGCGCTGCTGGGCGCCGAGGTCGCCCTGGCGGGCGGCGGCACCGCCGGTTTGCAGCTGGTCTACCGGCGGGTGACCGGCGTGCTCGAGGACCGGCTGCTGGTGCGCGACGCCGCCACCGGCCAGGTGGGCGAGGCGACGGCCGCCGACTGGGTGCCGGCGGGGGCGGTGGCCGGCCGGCTGCCGGACGGCACGCCGTACAGCGTGCCCTACTTCGACCTGCGGCCGGGCCTCGCGCCGAGCGGCGGGACGCTGCTGACCAACGGCGACCGCGAGCAGCAGCTGCTGGGCGCCACCCTGGCCTGGCATCAGCGCCTGGCGCGGCGCTGGACGGCGCGCGGCCAGCTCAGCCTGCAGAGCTGGACCTGGAAGCTGGGCCCGCTCTACAAGCACTACGCCGATCCCAGCGCGGTGCTGATCGACGGCGCCTACAACGGCCAGCCGGTGGCCGGTCAGGCCCTGCCCGGCGGCCTGCCGGTGTACCCGGTGAGCCCCTGGTCCTTCGAGCTGATCAGCACCGTCGAGCTGCCGGGCGAGCTCAACGCCACGGTGGTGGTGAGCGGCCGGGAGGGGCTGCCGCTGGCCTGGTACCGCACGGTGGCGCGCCCCGCGGCCGGGCCGGTCGATCTGCGGCTCGCCGGCAGGGTCGACGAGTACCGCACCGACGATCTGGTGAGCTGCGGCGCCCGGCTCGACAAGGAGCTCAACCTCGGCGGCGACCTCGCGGCCACCCTGAGCTTCGAGGCGCTCAACCTGCTCGCCAGCGGCCAGGTGCTGCGCCGCGAGACCAACCTCGGCGTGACCCGGGCCGACTACGTGGACGAGGTGGTGGCGCCGCGGCTGCTGCGGCTGGGCCTGCGGCTGGAGTTCCGCTGAGCCGAGGGAGCCTCTCCGCGCGCGCCGTCAGGGCGCGGCGGCGAGCGGCAGGCTGCGGGCGCGCACCTCTTCGGAGGTGAGGCCGTAGATGGGGGGCGTGGCGACGCCGATCTGGCCGAGCATCAGGTAGAGCTGGCCGCGGTGGTGGACCTCGTGCTCGACCATGGCGCGCAGCCACTTCCAGGTGGTCATCGCCGCCCCGGCCGGGGTCTCGCAGCGGCGCTCGAGGTCGGCCGGGGTCAGCGCGCGGAAGACCGCCAGCGACTCGGCGTGCAGGCGGGCGAGCAGCGCGAAGACCGCGTCGTAGCCGTCCGCCAGCTCGCGGCCGTGGCCCGGGTAGCGGCTCGGGCGCCCCTGGGCGTTCTCGGCGAACATGTAGCGCTCGATGGCCGCCAGGTGCCGCAGCAGGTCGCCGAAGCTGAACGCCCCCGCCCTGGGGGCCCACTCCAGTTGGTCGCGCGGGATGCAGGCGGCGACGCGCAGCGTGCGGCCACGGATGCCGTCGAAGTAGGTGGCGAAGGCGTCAGCGTCGTGGATCTCCATGGCAGGATCCCTCCCGGTGCCGGTGATGGCTCCGTCTGCTCTCTCGGCGGCGCCAAAAGGAGGTGCGAGCCAAGGACGCTCGCCGAGCACGCTCATGCCTCCGAGCCCTCCCCGCGCCGCGGAGGGAGCAAACGGAGCCACCCGCAAACGGAGCGGGGGCGGGCCGGTGGCGGCGCCGGTGCTATTCTACCGAGTTCATGGTCGCAGCTCCTCCGGTCACCCGCCAACCCACCGTGCAGGCATTTCGGCCGCTGCCGCGGACCGGCGTGGTGTTCGTCACCGCCGAGGCGGTGCAGCGGGGCTACCGCGCGGGCGATCCGGCGTGGAGCAACCTGGGACAGGGGCAGCCCGAGACCGGGCCGCTGCCCGGCGCGCCGCCGCGGGTGAGCCAGCTGGCGATCGACCCGGCCGATCACGAGTACGCGCCGGTCGGCGGCCTGCCGGAGCTGCGCGAGGCGGTGGCGTCGCTCTACAACCACCTCTACCGGCGCGGCCTGCCGTCGCAGTACAGCGCCGAGAACGTGGCCATCTCGGGCGGCGGGCGGGCGGCGCTGACCCGGGCGGTGGCGTCGCTCGACCAGGTCAACCTCGGCCACTTCCTGCCCGACTACACCGCCTACGAGGAGCTGCTGGAGATCTTCCGCCGGGTGTCGCCGATCCCCATCCTGCTGTCGCGCGAGCAGGCGTACCGCTTCGGCGTCGAGGACCTGCGGCGCGAGGTGCTGGGGCGGGGGCTCTCGGCGCTGCTGATGTCGAACCCGTGCAACCCGATGGGCAAGCTGATCTCGGGCCAGGACCTGGCCGCCTGGGTGGACGTGGCGCGGGAGCTCGACTGCACCCTGCTGATCGACGAGTTCTACGCGCAGTACGTGTGGAACACCGGCCCCGGCGAGCCCGGGCCGCCGGTCAGCGCCGCGCGCTACGTCGAGGACGTGGACGCCGATCCGGTGGTGATCGTCGACGGTCTGACCAAGAACTGGCGCTATCCCGGGTGGCGCATCACCTGGACGCTCGGGCCGCGCTCGGTGATCGAGGCGGTGGAGAGCGCCGGGTCCTTCCTCGACGGCGGCGGCTCGAAACCGCTCCAGCACGCGGCGGTGCAGCTGATGGAGCCCGCGGGGGTGCTGGCCGAGGGGGAGGCCATCCGCACCGCCTTCCGCGCCAAGCGGCAGGTCATGCTGCGGCGGGTGCGCGAGCTGGGCATGATCCTCGACCGCGAGCCGGACGGCACCTTCTACGCCTTCGTCTCGGTGCGCGACCTGCCGGAGCCGATCGCCGACGGCATGGCGTTCTTCCGCGCCGCGCTCGATCACCGGGTGATCACCGTGCCCGGCGTCTTCTTCGACGTCAACCCGGGGCACCGCCGCGCCCAGCGCCTGTCGCGCTTCCACCAGTACGTGCGCCTCTCCTTCGGTCCCAGCCTCGAAGAGGTCGAGCGCGGCCTCGACAGCCTGGGAGAGATGATCCGCGCCTGCTCCGCTCAGGCCGCGCCGGCCTGCGCCCCGTTCGCCGCCACCGGGGCGGCGGCGTCGCCGGCCGGCGGGGGCCGCTAGCCCCGCGGGCCCGGCGCAGAACCTCGGACCCGCGCGACGCGCACCGCGCTGCTCACGGACAGAGCCCGCACACCGCTCACGTTCAAGGGGAGACCCATGCGTCAACCGTCTCGTCGCCGGCAGGCCCCGCTGCGTCCTTCCCTTTCGGCCCTCCGCCGCCGCCCGGGCGGCCTTGCCGTCTACGCCGCGCTGGCCGCCAGCCTGGCATCGGCGGCGTTCGCCGCGGCCCCGCCGGCGCGGGCGGCGACGGCGACGGCGACGGCGACGACGGCTGTGGCGGCGGCGCCGCGGCGAACGCCGCCGATGCCAGGCTGGCGGCCAGCGCGGCGTAGACGGCAAGGCCGCCCGGGCGGCGGCGGAGGGCCGAAAGGGAAG
>JASLEW010000741.1 GCA_030150965.1 Thermoanaerobaculia bacterium
CCGGGATCGCCGCCGGCCAGCCCGGCGCGCCGGACGCGGCGGCGCCGCTGCCCGCGGAGAGCTTCCCGCTGTCGTTCGCCCAGCAGCGGCTCTGGTTCCTGGAGCGGCTGCGGCCGGGAGAGGCGGGATACAACCTCGGCGTTTGGGTGCGTTTCGACGGCCGCCTCGAGGTGGCCGCCCTGGCGGCGGGTCTGCGCGCGATCGTGCGCCGCCACGAGCCGCTGCGCACCGTGTTCCACGAGGTGGACGGCGGGCCGGTGCAGGTGGTGCGGCCGGTGCCGCGGGACGTCCTCCTGGTGGCCGACCTGCGCGGCCTTCCGGCCCGCCGCCGCGCCGCGGCCCTGCACGGCGCCGACGCGGTGGTCGACCGGCCCTACGACCTGGAGCGCGGGCCGGTGGCCCGCTTCCTCCTGGTGGAGCTGGGCGACGCCGAGCGCGTCCTGGTCGCCGCCTTCCACCACGTCGCGACCGACGGCTGGTCGATGGAGGTCTTCTTCCGCGAGCTGGTGACGCTCTATGCCGCGGCGGCGCGGCAGCCGGTGGAGCAGGCGCCGGAGCCGAGCCGCCGGGCGCCGGAGGCCGCGGCCCCGGTGGAGCAGGCGCCGCCGGAGCCGGAGAGGCCGATGCGGCCGGCAGGGGCGGCGGGGCCGCTGGCGCTGCCGCGGCTGCCGTGGCGCTACGTCGACTACGTCGCCTGGCAGCGGCGTGCCGCCTCCTCCTCCCGCCTCGCGGCCGAGCTCGAATACTGGCGCGGGCAGCTCGCCGGGGTGCCGATGCTGGTGCTGCCCACCGACCGGGCGCGGCCGGCGCTCTGGAGCTCGGCGGGGGGCGCGCGAGCGTTCGCCGTCGCGCCGGCGGCGGCGGCGGAGCTGGCGGCGGTGGCGCGTGCCGAGAGCGGCACGCTGTTCATGGCGCTGCTCGCCGGCTTCCTCGTGCTGCTGGCCCGCCACAGCGGCCAGGAGGACCTGGCGGTGGGCGTGCCGGTGGCCGGCCGCGTGCGCGCCGAGACCGAGGGGATGATCGGACTGTTCGTCAACACCCTGGTGGTGCGGGTGGACCTCGGCGGCGAGCCGTCCTTCCGCGACGTGGTGCGGCGGGTGCGCGAGGCGACGCTGGCCGCCCAGGAGCACCAGGACGTGCCGTTCGAGCGGCTGGTCGAGGAGCTGCAGCCGGAGCGCACGACCGCCGCCTCGCCGCTGTTCCAGGCGCTGTTCGGCTTCCTCAGCGCGGCGCCGGCGCGGGTGGCGATGCCGGGCCTGACCCTCACCCAGCTCGACGGCGAGGTCACCACCGTCCGCACCGACCTGACCTGCTCGCTGCATCACCAGGACGGGCGCGTGCGCGGCTGGCTGGAGTATGCGACCGCCCTGTTCGAGGCGGCGACCGCCGCCCGCCTCGCCGGGCACTACCTGCACCTGCTGGGCGCCGCCGCCGCGGACCCGGCGGCCCGCGCCCTGGAGCTGCCGCTGCTCGGCCCGGCGGAGCGGCACCAGCTGCTGATCGAGTGGAACGAGCGCCTGGGCGACGGCGTGACGCGGCCGACGGTGGCCCACCTGCTCGCCGCCCGGGCGGCGGCGGCGCCTGACCGGGTGGCGCTCTGCGGGGCCGCCGCCGGCCCGAGCGCGCCCAACGCCGCCAAGGTTGCGGGCACCGCGAGGAGCGGCGGGGCCGGCGGGCGCGGCGGCGCGCATCTCTCCTACGGCGAGACGCTCCGCCAGGCGGGCCGCCTGGCCGCGGCCCTGGCGGCGCGGGGCATCGGCCCGGAGGACCGCGTCGGCCTGCTGCTCGACCGGACCGTGGCGGTGGTGCCCGCCATGCTCGGCGTCTGGCAGGCCGGCGCCGCCTGGGTGCCGCTCGACCCCGGGCTGCCCGCGGCGCGGCTGGCGGCCATGGCGGAGGACGCCGGCCTGGCGCTGGTGCTGGCCGACGGCGGCCGGCGGCCGGCATGGGGTCCACCGGTGCTGGACCTGATGTCGGTCCTGCGCGCCGGCCACGGCGCCGCCGGCGCCGCCGCAGGCTCCGGGCGCTCCCACGGCACCGCCTCGCCGGCCACGGCGCCCGCGCCGATGCCGGGGCCGGGGCCGGCGGCGAATCCGGACCCGGGCCAGGCCGCCTACCTGATCTTCACCTCGGGCACCACCGGCCGCCCCAAGGCGGCGGTGGTCGAGCATGGCAGCCTGCTCCTGACGCTGCTCGGCTGGCAGGCGCTGTTCCCCTTCGCCGCGGACGACCGCATGCCGCACCTGGCGCCGCTGCCGTTCGACACCACGCTCATCGAGCTGTTCCTGCCGCTGCTGGCCGGCGGCCAGGTCGAGGTGCTGGCAGCGGAGGAGATCCTGGATTTCCCGCGCCTGACCGAGACGCTCGGCCGCTCGACCCAGGCCATCCAGGTGCCCAGCCTGTGGCGGCGCTACGTCGGCTTCCTGCGCGAGCACGGCGGTGCCGCCGGCACGGCGGCGCTCACCGCCCCGCGCCGGATCTACGTCGGCGGCGAGCGGGTGCCCGCCGATCTCCTGGGCGACCTGCAGGCGGTGTTTCCCGCCGCCGAGGTGGTCGAGACCTACGGCCCGACGGAGACCGCCATCACCTGCGCGACGCTCGCCGCCTCCCGGCCGCCGGCCGAGGAGGCCGACGCGCGCAGCCTGCTCGGCCGGCCCACCCCCGGCGTCGAGCTGCTGGTCCTGGACCGCTGGGGCAACCCGGCGCCGATCGGGGTGCCCGGCGAGCTGCAGGTGGGCGGCGGCGGCGTCGGCCGGGGCTATCGCGGCCGCCCGGACCTCACCGCCGGCCGCTTCGTTCCCGCGCCGCATGGGCGGCGCTACCGCACCGGCGACCTGACACGGCTGCTGCCCGACGGCCGCATCGAGTTCCTCGGGCGCACCGATCACCAGATCAAGCTGCGCGGCATGCGCATCGAGCCGGGCGAGATCGAGGCGGCGCTGCGCGCCCAACCCGGCGTGCTCGACGCGGTGGTGCTGGCGCTCCCCGACGGGCGTCCGGCGGCGCCGCCGGCCGGCGGCCCGGGCGGCGGCGAGCGGCGGCTGGTC
>JASLEW010000747.1 GCA_030150965.1 Thermoanaerobaculia bacterium
CTCAGCGAGCGCCCGCCCGCGCCGCCGCGCCGGCTCCCGGCCTCCTGGCTCCCGGCGCCGCCTGCGCCGCCCGCGGCGGCAGCGTCACCGGCAGGATGAGCGGCGGGCGCGGCGCCTGGCTGAAGTCGAAATCGGTGCGCAGGTCGCCCAGGATGCGCACCGCCTCGCGCACCGTCGGCCGCGGATCGGGCCGGCCGTCGGTCGCCGGGTCGAGGCGCTGGCCGCCCAGGAAGTCGTCCTCGATGAACTTGACGTAGGCGTCGAAGCTCAGCACCTGGTGATCGACGAAGCCGGCCCGCGCGTAGGGGCTGATGACCATGGCCGGCACCCGCAGGCCGTAGCCGTTGCGGTCCACGACCGGCGGCACCACGTGGTCGTAGAAGCCCCCCCAATCGTCCCAGGCGAGGAAGATGGCGGTGCTGTCCCAGTCCGGTCCCTGCATCACGGCGTCGACGAGCGAGGTCACGTAGGCCTGGCCGGCGCTCACCAGCCCCGGCGGGTGCTCGCTCACGCTCTGGCTGGGGCAGATCCACGCCACCGCGGGCAGCGTCCCGGCCTGGGCGGCGCGGAAGAACTGGCTGAGATCCTGGATGTTGCCCAGCTCGCCGTCCTCCTGCACGGTGGTGAAGTAGGGCAGCGGGTTCCAGATGCCGGGCGTCAGGGCGCCCTGCGGCTGGACCGGCGTCGCCATCCGCTCGTCGTCCTCGGTGTCGGGCTCGGTCCCCTTGGCGACGTAGTAGGCCCAGGTTACCCCCTGGGCATGGAGCAGGTAGGTGAGGTCGGTCCAGGCGTAGAACGGCGGCTTGGTGGTGCCGTGGTAGCCGACCGGGTAGCCCGGCGTCTCCAGCTGGTTGACGCAGCTCTTCGGATTGGCGCTGGTGCAGCGCGCCGACCACTCGGAGACCATGAACAGGTG
This sequence comes from Thermoanaerobaculia bacterium, assembly GCA_030150965.1. Lineage (GTDB taxonomy): Bacteria > Acidobacteriota > Thermoanaerobaculia > Multivoradales > UBA5704 > JASLEW01. Next base: position 917 of record JASLEW010000747.1, read on the forward strand.
CTCCGGCAGGCTCCACGAGGCGTTGGGCTCGAACATGTGGTCCTGGAGCACGAACTGGCGGGCATAGGCCCAGTAGTTCGGGATCTCGCGCTGGTCGTGATAGCCCATCACGTCGGTCGAGGAGCCGCCGCAGGCCGGGTCGTCGGGATCGGTGCACCCCTTGCGCGCCTCCTCCGCCTGGGCGATGAAGCCGTCCATCCTGCCGCCGTTCACGTCGGCCGCCGCCGACGCGGCGCCGTGCGGGCCGCCGTGATTGAGATCGGAGCGGTCGTGGAACGGCTCCACGCACCTGCCGCTCGCCGGGTCGTGCACGCAGACCGCCGGCTGGCCGCCGCGCCGCGGGATGCCGTCGGCGCCGGGAAAGGTGCCGAAGTACGAATCGAAGGAGCGGTTCTCCTGCATGATGATGACGACGTGCCGGATCTTGTGGATGCCCCGCAGGGCCGCCGCCGCCAGGGTGGGCTCCCGGCCGCCGCCGGCCTGCCGGCGCGTCTCGGCCGCCACCAGGGACGCGGCGGCCAGGACGGTCAGCGCCAGCGCCAGGCGCGGGTCGAACCGGCGGCGCCGGCGGGCTCCTTCTCCGGCTGACCTGTCTCCCTGCATACCCTTCATTCTCCGGCGCTTCGGGCTCCAGGTCCAGTCTCGGGAACGCCGTGGCGCGATTGCGCAATGCACTCTGAATTGTGCAGATCGTGCAAGATTTTCAGATCAATCCATCAAAATTGGCCTTGTCAACGGCCCAATCAGGCCCTATAGTCTGCTCATCGCGTCAAGAAAGGGAGACACCAATGAAGAAAGAGGAGATCCTCAAGACCGCCGATGAAGAGGGTGTGCGCTTCATGCGGCTGCAGTTCACCGACATCCTGGGCGTCATCAAGAACGTCGAGATCCCGCGCAGCCAGTTCGAGAAGGCGCTGGACGGGCAGATCCTCTTCGACGGCTCGTCGATCGAGGGCTTCACCCGCATCGAGGAGTCCGACATGCTCCTGGTGCCGGACCTCGCCACCTTCCGCGTCAACCCGTGGGCCAACCCCGACGAGTCGAAGGTGGCGCGGATGATCTGCGACATCTACATGCCGGACGGGTCGCCCTTCGCCGGCTGCCCGCGCATGACCCTCAAGCGCCAGGTGGAGCGCGCCAAGAAGCACGGCTACACCATGGTGGCCGGTCCCGAGGCGGAGTTCTTCCTGTTCACCAAGGACGAGAAGGGGGACGTGCGCATCGAGACCCACGACGTCGGCGGCTACTTCGACCTGACGCCGGTGGACCGCGGCGAGGAGTGCCGCCGCGACATCGTGATCGTGCTCGAGGCCATGGGCTTCGAGGTGGAGGCGGCGCACCACGAGGTGGCGCCCGGCCAGCACGAGATCGACTTCAAGTACGCCGACGCGCTGGCCACCGCCGACAACGTCACCACCTTCCGCTTCGTGGTCAAGAAGGTGGCCCAGGACCACGGCCTTCACGCCACCTTCATGCCCAAGCCGATCTTCGGCGTCAACGGCTCCGGCATGCACGTGCACCAGAGCCTGCTCACCCAGGCGGGGGAGAACGCCTTCCACGATCCCAAGGCGGAGTGGCAGCTCTCCAAGGTGGCGCTCAGCTACATCGGCGGCATCCTCGATCACGCCCTGGCGTTCGCCGCGGTCACCAACCCGCTGGTCAACTCCTACAAGCGCCTGGTGCCCGGCTACGAGGCGCCGATCAACGTCGCCTGGTCGGAGAAGAACCGCAGCCCCCTGGTGCGCGTGCCGGCCAAGCGCGGCATGTCCACGCGCTGCGAGGTGCGCATGCCCGACCCGTCCTGCAACCCCTACCTGGCGCTGGCGGTGATGCTCGCCGCCGGCATCGACGGCCTGGAGCGCAACCTCGACCCCGGTCCGCCGGTCAACAAGAACATCTTCACCATGAGCCACCGCGAGAAGCGCCGCCTGCGCATCGCCCAGCTCCCGGCCAACCTCAAGGAGGCGCTCGACGAGTTGGAGAAGGACGCCGTGGTGCGCGACGCCCTGGGCGGCCACATCCTGGAGCACTACCTGCGCGCCAAGCGCCAGGAGTGGGCCGACTACATCTCCCACGTCCACCCCTGGGAGCAGGAGCGCTACCTGAGCGAGTACTGAGCACCACCAGAACCTGCCAGCTTCACCGTCAGGCTGGAAAGCGGCCGGCGAGCACGGGTTGGTGCCGCCGGCCGCGGGCCAGGGCTCTCAGGGCCTCGCGCTGCCCGGGTAGGAATAGGCCGAGCAGCCCGAGGAGTTACAGGCACGGACCTGGTACGTGTACAGGGTACCGAAGCTGACCGCGCGATCGAGATAGCTCGAGGTGTTGCTGGGAAGCACGACCAGCTCGGAGAAGCCGCCCGAACCCGCTGCCCGCTCGACCTGGAACGACGTCTCGTTGCTGCTGTTGTCGAACCAGCTGAGCTGCACCTTCGCACCAGAATTGTCATCGGCGGCCGCGACGGTGAGCGGGCCGGGAGCCACGGGCGCGCCTGACGCGGCCAGGGTGGTGGCGCTCGCCTGGTTGCTCGGTGCCGATTCGAAGCTGCCGAGCGCGGCTGTGACCTGGTAGGTGTAGGTGGTGTCCGCGGCAAGGTTGAGGTCATCGAACGCGGTGGTGAACGTGCCCGTACTGCCCACCCGGGCGAAGGCTCCTCCGCCCGAGGAGCGGTAGACGTCGTAGCCCGACACGGCACCGCCGCCACCCCCCCAGCTCAAGAAAATGTGAGCGCTGCCGAGCGTCGTGGCGGTGAGACCGGTCGGGACGCTGGGGCCCCCGAAGCTGATGCTGCAGAGTGCGGTCTCATCGGAATCTCCAGTCCAGGTGATGACGATGATCGGCGGGTCCAGAGGCGTGCTCAGGCGGGACGTGCGAGCAGCGCATGCGGGCCCAAACTCGGTGCCGGTATATTGCAGGGCCGCTACGCACTCGTCCCCGAGAACGGGGCTGGAACGGCCCGCGGTGAGCACCGAGTCGGGGCCGACGGCCCCGAGGATGATCTGTGCACCTGGAAAGACGCAGCTCAGGTTGAGAATGGTTTCGGGCACGGTGGCTGACGACAGGTTCTCGACGGCGATGACGCCGTCCGCTCCTGCCCTGCCGTTGGAGCCCACCAGGAGCAACAGACCAGCGACGGTGATGATCGAGGCCTTGCTCATACGGGCATCTCCTCTCCGTGTTTTCGGATTCACCGGCCAACATGGCGCGGCACGGGCTGACGCGAAGGTTGGCCTCCGGCGTCTCGTGGCTTCGACCCTAGAACTAACGGAGTTCTTTCAGATTGGCTGAGGCGCTGACGGTCCAGCTCCTCCCACGGTTCGAGTCCGCCACCCTGAGGAGATGAGGTCGCACCGCGAACGGGCTCTATCCGCCGCGTCCGCGGTGCGGTCGACGGTCCCGGGGAGCGCGCTGGGCGCGGGCTGGTGCGAGAAGCGGGCAGTTACCTTCGATCTTGGCCCGGAGGCGGGATCATCTCAGCTCCGGCGTGCCAGAAGCACGACCTGACGTGCCCAGGGACTTCGCGTTCCTGGAGCGACGGTGCGCTCCAGGCGCCGGGCGGTGCCGGCTGGTGGGAAGACCGCCGCCTCGCCGGCGAGGAAGACTCCGTAAAGGACCTGGCGCTCGGGGACCAAGCCCGCCTGCAACAGGCGGGCGGCCAGCTCGGCGGGATCGTAGGCCGCGTAGCTGCCCTCGCACCGGCGGCGGCGCCAGCCCAGGGCGCGGGTGGCGGCGAGGAGCAGGCTGTGGCGGTTCATGGCGGTGAGGCAGAGGGTGCCGCCGGGCGCCAGCACCCGCGCCGCCTCCGCCAGCAGCGGCCCGGCGTCGGGCAGGCAGCCCAGCAGCGACACGGCGACGACGCCGGCGCAGGAGCCGCCGGCCAGCGGCAGCGCGCCCGCGTCGCCGGCGGCCACCGCCAGGCGCCAGCGGCGGCGCGCATAGGCGGCCATGCGCGGATCGCGATCGATGCCCACCACCCGCGCGCCGCGCGCCGCCAGGGCGGCGGCGAGATGCCCCGTGCCGCAGCCGAGATCGGCCCAGGGGTCGCCGGGACGGATGAGGCCGCCGCAGAGCTCCAGGCAGACCTCGACGCCGCGCCGGAAGACGAGGTCGCGCGCCCGCTCCTCGTCATGCACCCGCGCCCAGTCCGCGGGATCAAAGCGCATCGTCCTCCCGGCCGCTTTCGCTGGCACCTTGGCCTCGGCCACTCACGCCAGGCCCGCCGAGCGCGCCGCGCACCACGCGCTGCATCTTGTTGCCCGGGCCGGCGTGCAGCGGACGGCGCTCCACGGTCAGCGCGCCGCCGTCGAACCAGAGGCTGGCGGCCAGGGCGCCGCCGCTCAGCGCCGGCAGGCTCTCGCGCAGCCGCGCCGCGACCGCCGCCGGCGCCGCGGGTGGCAGGGCGCTCTCCGGCGCCAGCGCGATGGTGATGCGCCCGGCGCTGCCCGGCGACTCGCCAAGCCAGATCTGGAAGTCGTCGGGGCCGCCGCCCAGGCCGACCACCGCGGCCTCGACCAGCGCGGCGAAGTCCTGCTCGCCCAGCTTCACGCCGTCGGCCGCCACCTTCGCCGGGCTGTGCACGCCGCTCACCTGCCACACCAGGCCGGCCCGCCCCAGCGCGCAGCCGCACCGCTGCTCGCGCAGCAGGCCGTGATCGCCCAGCTCGGCGTTCAGCAGGATCTTCGGCGCGGCGAGCGATAGGGAGGTGAAGGCCAGGGCGGCGTGGGACCGCCACGCTCCGCTGCCTCCGCTGGCTCCGCTGGCACCAAAGACGCCGCTGGCTCCGCCGGCTCCTCTGGCTCCGCTGGCGCCGAAGACGCCGCGGGCTCCGCTGGCGCCTCTGGCTCCGATGGATCCGAAGACGTCGCTGTCTCCGCCGGCTCGGCTGTCTCCGCCGGCTCCTCTGGCTCCGCCGGCCCTGCTGCCGCCCGCGGTGCCACCGCTCGAAGTGGCGCCGTCCTTAGCTTCCCCGGCCATTGGCCGGTCCGGATCGCCATGGCGATCGACGGCGATCACCGCCAGGCGGTCGCTGTAGAGATGCATCTCGTCGCCGGCCGCGGTGGCGGGACAGGCGCCGCCGATGAAGCCCGTCTCGGTGGCGGCGTAGCGCCCGTAGGCCCGCAGGCCGGCGCGCGCCAGCGCCTCGCGCCGCGCGGCGGTCAGCGGCTCGCCGCCGGCAAAGACCATGGAGCCCGAGAGGTCGTCGCCGGCCGCCTCGGCCGCCGCCGCGACCCGCAGGGCGGCGCTGGCGAAACACTTGAGCACCGCCGGTGCGACAGGACCGGCCGCCCCAGCCGCTGCCTCCTCCGCCCACGCCCCGGCCATCGCCGCCCCTTCCTCCCTGGTTCCGGCCGCCTCCGCCCCTGCCAATGCCGCGGCCGCTCCCTTCCGGGTCTTCCCGGCCGCTCCTCCCGCGCTCGCCAGCCACCGCGCCACCTCCGCCGCGCGCTCCGGCGCCAGCCACTCGGGCGCCGGGTGGACCGCGGCTGGC
>JASLEW010000970.1 GCA_030150965.1 Thermoanaerobaculia bacterium
GGCCTTCAAAGGGAAGAGCCGGATCGAACGCCATCGCATGATCAATGCGACGCTTTCGAACGAGCTCGAAGGCTCCGTGCACGCACTTGCCATCCACGCGCAGGCCCCCGGCGTGAGGGTCGCGCAGCAGCTCGGCGGCGCCGGCGCCGAAGCGCACGGTGCGGCGCAGCTGCTCCACCCAGTAGGCGGGCGAGGTGGCCTCGGCGGGGGTGATCCAGCCGCCGCTGACGTTGGACAGGAAGGGGATCGCGGGCTCCCGCAGCTCCACCCGCGCCAGCTCCTCGGCGTAGCGGCCGAGGATCGGCTCGACCATCGCGGAGTGGAAGGCGTGCGAGGTCCGCAGCGGCCGGCAGCGCACGCCGCGGGCGCCCAGGTCGGCCGCGGCCGCGGCGACCGCCGCGGGCTCCCCCGAGAGCACCGCCGAGCGCGGCGCGTTGTCCGCCGCCAGCCAGAGCCGCGGCGACAGCAGCGCCTCGACCTCGGGGTCGGCGGCGGGCAGCTGGACACTGAGCATGGCTCCCGGCGGCAGCTCCTGCATCAGCCGGCCGCGCGCCGCCACCAGGCGCAGCGCCTGGGGGAGCGCCATCACCCCGGCGAGGCAGGCCGCCACCAGCTCGCCGAGGCTGTGGCCGAGCATCGCCTCCGGCCGCAGGCCCCAGCGCATCCACAGCCGCGCCAGCGAGTGCTCGACCGCGAACAGCGCCGGCTGCGCGAGGGCGGTCTGGCGCAGGCGCTCCTCGGCCGCGGCGTCCTCGGCAGCGGCACACAGCTCGCGGCGCAGGTCGTGCCCCAGGTGCGGCTGGAGCAGCTCGGCGCAGCGGTCGAGGTCGTCGCGGAAGCCCGGCTCGTGGCGGTAGAGGTCCGCCGCCATCCCGGCGCGCTGGCTGCCCTGGCCCGGCAGCAGGAAGACGAGCAGCCGCTCGCGCTCGGCGGCAAGGCCGGCGAGCGCCTCGGCGGTGCCGGCATCGGTCCCTTCGGCGCCCAGCGCCGGCAGCGCCGCCGTGCGCGCCCGCAACGCCGCCGCCGCCTCCTCGGCGCTCGCCGCGACCACCGCCAGGCGGTGCCGGAGCTCCCGGCGGCCGGTCTGGAGCGTCCAGGCGATGTCGGCAAGGGGGGCGGGCGAGGCGAGGGAGGCGAGGTCGGTCGCGGCGGCGCCGCCCGCTCCGTCCCCCCCGCTGGCAGCAGCACCTTCTCGGCTGCCTTCCCCGGCAGCGGCACCTCCCGCGGCACCTTCCTGGCCACCTTCCGCGGCAGCGGTGCCTTTCCGGCTGCCTTCCCCGGCGGCACCGTCCGCGCCGCCTCCCCTGGCGCCGGCACCGTCCGCGCCGCCTTCCCCGGCGGCGTCCGGCAGCGCGCCGGTCAGGTGGCGGGCCAGGTTGGCCGCGGCCCGGTCCAGCGCCTGGTCGCTGCGCGCCGAGAGCACGAGCAGCTGGCATGGGCGGCCGGCGGTGGAGGGGGATGGTGGCGGCGCCTCCTCCAGCACCACGTGGGCGTTGGTGCCGCCGATGCCGAAGGCGCTGACGCCGGCGCGGCGCGGCAGCCGGTCGGGGTTCCAGCCGCGCGCCGCGGCGCTCACGTAGAACGGGCTGGCGTCGAGGTCGAGCTGCGGGTTCGGGCGCTCGAAATGCAGGCTCGGCGGCAGCCGCCGGTGCTCCAGCGCCAGCACCGTCTTGATCAGGCCGGTGACGCCGGCCGCGGCGTCGAGGTGGCCGAGGTTGGTCTTGGCCGAGCCCAGGGCGCAGAAGCCGCGGTCGGCGGTGGCGGCGCGGAACACGCGGGTCAGGGCGCGCACCTCGATCGGGTCGCCCAGCGGCGTGCCGGTGCCGTGCCCCTCGACGTAGCTGACGTCGCGCGGATGGACCCCCGCCATGGCGAGCGCCGCGGCGATCACCTCCGCCTGGCCATCGACGCCCGGGGCGGTGAAGCCGACCTTCTGCGCGCCGTCGTTGTTCACCGCCGAGCCGCGCAGCACGGCGCGGATGGCGTCGCCGTCCGCCTGGGCGTCGGCCAGCCGCTTGAGCGCCACCATGGCGACGCCGTTGCCGGCGACCGTGCCGGCGGCGGCGGCATCGTAGGCGCGGCAGTGGCCGTCCGGCGACAGGATGCCTCCCGCCTGGTGCCAGTAGCCGGAGAGCTGCGGCAGGCCGATGTTGGCGCCGCCGGCCAGCGCCAGGTCGCACTCGTAGCCGAGCAGGCTCTGCATGGCGAGGTGCACCGCCACGAGCGAGGTCGAGCAGGCGCTCTGCACGGTGAAGCTCGGCCCCCGCAGGTCGAGGCGGTAGGAGATGTTGGTCGCCAGGAAGTCCTTCTCGTTGCCGAGCGCCGCCTGCAGCGGACCCAGCCCGCCCACCGCCGCGGGGTTGGCGGCCAGGTGGTTCCAGGCGTAGGCGTTGGCGCCGGCGCCGGCGAAGACGCCGATCAGCCCGCCGCAACGGCGCGGATCGCAGCCGGCGTCCTCGAGCGTCTCCCAGGAGCACTCCAGGAGGAGGCGCTGCTGCGGGTCCATCAGCTCCGCCTCGCGCGGGGTGAAGCCGAAGAAGGCGGCGTCGAACAGCTCCACGTCCGCCACCACCCCGTGGGCGCGCACGTAGCGGGGCGAGGCCAGCGTCGCGGCATCGACGCCCGCCGCCGCCAGCTCCTCGGCGCCGAAGAAGCGGATGGCCTCGACGCCGTCGCGCAGGCTCCGCCACAGCCCATCGACGTCGCGGCTGCCGGGGAAGCGCCCGGCCATGCCGATGACCGCGACGTCCTTGTCGCCGGCCAGCGGGCGGGTGGCGCTCACGCCCATCCGTCATCCCCTCGCCGCCGGGTCCCCGGGTCCCGCCGGGCGAGCGCCGCCCGCCGGCGGTCGGCGCGGTCCTGGCTGTGGGCGAAGCTCGGCGCCGCCTCCTCCTCGCCCGCGCCGAGGTGGCGGGCCAGCGCGGCGACCGTCGGGTGCTGGAAGAGGTCCACCATCGGGATGTGCCGGCCGAGCGCCTCTTCAAGCGCCGAATGCACGCGGGCCAGCTGCAGCGAATGGCCGCCCAGATCGAAGAAGTTGTCGTGGATCCCGACGCGCTCGCATTGCAACTGAGAGTGCCAGATGGCGACGATCCGGTCCTCCATCGCGGTGCGCGGCGCCTCGTAGGGTGCGGCCCCGGCCCCGGCCGCCGCCGCCAGCGCCGGCGGGCGAGCGCCCAGCCGGCCGGCGCGCTCGCGGTCCACGCCGCCGCCGGTCAGGAGGGGCAGGGCGTCGACCAGCACCAGGCGCTGCGGCACCGGCGCGGCAGCGCCGAGGCAGGTGCGCAGGTGGTCCAGGAGCTGGGCCGCGAGGCCGTCCGCCGGACGGTCCCGCCGATGGTCCCCGGGGTGGGGCGGCCCGGCGTCCGGCGCCTTTCCGGGCCGGGCATGGGCCGCGGGCGGGCGGCCCTTCCGGCGCGGCACCAGGTAGGCCACCAGGCCCTCTCCCTGCTCGACCGCCAGCGCGGCAGCGACCGCGGGATGCGTCAGCAGGGCGGCCTCCACCGCTCCCAGGACCCCCAGGTCATGGCGCCGGCCTGCCGCTTCGTGCGGCGCGGGGCCGCCGTCGTCGAGCCGCTGGAGCGCACCTCCCGCCAGCCGCCGGTAGAGCCGGCCGGTGCGATGGAGGCGGCCGCCGGGAGCCGCGCTCCAGGGGTCGGGCCAGAAGGCGGGTCCGTCGCCGGCCGCCCCCGCGGCGAGAGGAGCCGGCGCGTCGCCGCCGAAGCAGAGCTCGCCGCGCCCGCCAAGAGGTGCCAGGCCCAGGTGGCGGTCCAAGAGCACCGCGCGCCGGCCGGCGCCTTCCTGGTGCGGTGGCTCGCCCGGGTCCCGCGGCGCGCCGGCCGCCGCTGGCGCGGCATCGTTCCACTCCGCGAGCAGCTGATGCCGCTCGGCCGGCGACAGCAGCGGCACCTCGAGCAGGCAGCGTCCGGGCGCGGCCATGGCGCCGGCCAGCAGCCGCTGGAAGTGCTCGGCCAGGCGCGCGGCGCTGGCGCCGTCGTAGAGGTCGGCGTTGTACTCCAGGGTGCCGAGGATGCGGTCGCCCTCCTGCTGCAGCGACATGGTGAGGTCGAACTTGGCGGTGCCGGTCCCCGGCAGCAGCGGCGTCATGGCGAGCCCCGGCAGCGCCAGCGCCAGGGGCGGCATGTTCTGCACCGCGAACAGCACCTGGAACAGCGGGCTCGTGTCCAGCCGCCGCTTCGGCTGCAGCAGCTCGACCAGCATCTCGAAGGGCAGATCCTGGTGGGCGTAGGCGCCGAGCGTGGTGCGGCGGATGCGCTCCAGCGCCGCGGCGAAGCCGGGATGGCCGGTGAGGTCGGCGCGCAGCACCAGGGTGTTGACGAAGAAGCCGACCAGGTTCTCGATCTCGCGGCGGTTGCGGTTGGCGATCGGGAAGCCGACGACCACCTCTTCCTGCCCGCTGTAGCGGGCGAGGAGCGCCGCCCAGGCGGTGACCAGGACCATGAACAGGGTGGCGCGGCCCGGACGGCTGGCGGCGAGCGCCCGGCGCGAGATCTCCTCCGGCAGCCGGATGACGCGCTCGGCGCCGCGGAACGTGCGCAGCGCCGGCCGCGGCCGGTCGGCCGGCAGCTGCAGCACCTCCGGCGCCGCGGCCAGCTGCTGCCGCCACCACGCGACCTGCAACGCGAGGCGCGGGCCGCTCAGCCACCGGCGCTGCCAGACGGCGAAGTCGGCGTATTGCAGCGGCAGCTCGGGCAGCGGGTCCGGGCGCCGGCCGGCCGCCGCCGCGGCGCCGGGCTGGCCGTGGCCGGGGCCGCGGTCGGCAAGGTAGAGCGTCATCAGCTCACGGGTGAGGATGGCGAGCGACCAGCCGTCGCAGATGATGTGGTGGAGGACCAGGATCAGGATGTGCCGGTCCTCGGCCTCGCGCACCAGGAGCGTGCGCAGCAGCGGTCCGCGGGCGAGGTCGAAGGGGCGCCGCGCCATCTCGGCCGGCAGCGCCTCGGCAGCCCGGCGGCGCGCCGCCTCGCCGGGGCTCCCCTGTCCGCCCGGCCCACCCGGGCCGCTCGGCCCTCCAAGACCGCTGAGGTCGGCCAGCGGCAGCCAGGACGGTCCCGCCGGGACCGCGCCTCCGGCTCCGGCGCCCGCCGCCGGCAGGGGTGCGGGTGCGGCGATCACCTGGACCGGGTCGTTGCCGGCGAGGACGAAGGTGGTGCGGAGCGCCTCGTGGCGGCGCACCAGGGCGGCCAGGGCGCGTTGCAGCGCGGCGCGCGCCAGCCTGCCGGTCAGGCGCAGGGCGAACGGCACGTTGTAGAGCGCCAACCCCGGCTGCATGCGGTCGATCAGCCACAGCCGCTCCTGGGCGAAGGAGAGCGGCAGCGGCCGGTCGCGGGGCGCCGCCGGGATGCCGGGCATCAGGCGATGGGCGGGGTCCGATCCCGCCGCGGCGGCCGGCGGCGCCGGGGGCCTGGCCGGGCCTGCCGGTCCCGCGGTGGCAGCCGGCCCTGCTGTGGCAGCATGCTCGGCCACGGCAGGTGGCGCGGCCGTGGCAGCTCGCTCGGCCACGGCGGGCGGCTCGCCCAAGGCACCCTGCCCGGTCGCGGCAGCTTGCCCGGCCGTGGTCGGTGGCCCGATCACGGCAGGTGGCCCTGCCGTGGCAGCACGCTCGCCCATCGCAGGTGGCGCGGCCGTAGCAGCGCGGCCGGCCAGCGCCGCCGCGGCCAGCGCCCCGCGGTCCACCTTGCCGTTCTCGTTGAGCGGCAGGGTGGGAAGGACGACGAACCTGGCGGGCACCATGAACTCGGGCAGGCGGGCGAGGAGGAAGGCGCGCAGGCTGGCGGCCGTGGTCCCGGCGCCGGCCGCGCCGCCGCCGGCCGTGAGGTAGGCCACCAGCTGCCGGTCGCCGTCCGCGCCGGCCTCGACCGCGGCCACCGCCTGGCGCACCGCCGGGTGCGAGGCCAGCGCGGCCTCGACCTCGCCCAGCTCGATGCGGAAGCCGCGCAGCTTCACCTGGTGATCGAAGCGGCCGAGGAACTCGAGGCACCCCCCGCCGTCCTGCCGCACGCGGTCGCCGGTGCGGTAGACGCGCCCGCCCGGCGGCCCGAAGGGGTCCGGCACGAACCGCAGGGCGGTCAGCTCGGGGCTCGCCAGGTAGCCGCGCGCCAGGCCGGCGCCGCCGAGGAGCAGCTCTCCCGCCGCGCCGTCCGGCTGCCGGCGGAGCTCGGCGTCCACGACGTGCAGCGCGGTGCCGGTGAGCGGGCGGCCGATCGGCACGGTCACGGCATCCGCCGCCACCGCCGCGACCGGATGGTAGCTGGCGAAGGTGGTGCTCTCGGTCGGCCCGTAGACATGCAGCAGCTGGTGCGGCGCGCCGGCGGCGAGCACCGCCCGCACCGCGCCGGCGTCCACCGCCTCGCCGCCGAAGAGCAGGCAGCGCAGGGCGCGGAAGGCGGCCGGCCGCTCGCGCGCCACCTGGTTGAACAGCGCCGTGGTGAGGAACATCACGCTGATGCCGAGCCGCTCGATCTGCTCGGCGAGCTCGCGCGGCGCGAGCGCCGCCTCGCGGCGGATGACCACCAGGCAGGCGCCGTTGAGCAGCGCCCCCCAGATCTCGAAGGTGGCGGCGTCGAAGGACGGGTTGGAGACCTGCGCCACCCGGTCGCCGGGCCGGATCTGCACGTAGTTGGTGTCCAGCACCAGACGGCGCACGGCCCGCTGCGGCACCGCCACCCCCTTGGGCCGGCCGGTCGAGCCGGAGGTGAACATGACGTAGGCCAGGCATTCGGCGTCCGGCGCCGCCGCGGGCCCGCCCTCCGCCGGGGCGGCGGAGGCCGGCTCTCTGCCG
>JASLEW010000787.1 GCA_030150965.1 Thermoanaerobaculia bacterium
CCACCGCTGACACCGGCGGCGCGGACGCCGCGGGCAGCCCCGGCGGCGCGGGCGCGGCGGCCCAGGTCTGGCAGTGCCCCGCCGAGGCCGGCGGGATCTCGCTCACGCTGGTGGAGGACGGCGGCAAGCCGGCGGCGCCGATGTTCTTGGGCTTCAGCCTGCGCCGCAACGGCGTCCTGGTGCCGCTGCTCTTCCTGCTCCAGCACCAGGCCCTGATGGGCCTGCCCAGCCGATTGAATGCCGCCGGCCAGATGCTGCTCGCCAACCTGTCGCCGGGCCAGTACGACTTCGTCCCGGACGGCCTGCCGCGCGACGGCCCGGCCGCCGGCTCGGTGGCAATCGATCCCGGCGTCACCGCCGCGCTCACCCTGACGATGCCCGCGAGGTACCCCCGCCGCCGCCCCTGAGCGCTCGCGCCGGGACCGTCGATGTCGCGGCGATGTCGCCGCTGCCGCCGCTGCCGCTCCTGGCGCCGCTGTCACCGCTGCCGCTTCTGGCGCCGCTGTCGCTTCTGGCGCCGCTGTCACGGCTGCCGCTTCTGTCGCCGCCGCCGCTGCCGCCTCTGGCGCCGATCGCCGCCGGCGCCCCTGCCGGCACCGGCGACGCGGACCGCGGCGAGGCGGCGGCCCCGCTGCCCATGGCGGCGAGACGGGGGAGGGCGAGGCACTCCATCGCGCCGTCCCAGGCTTCGGGCCGGACCTCCACCACGCGGAAGGCGCCGAGCTGCCGGCTCCCGGCCGCCGCGCCGCGCACGGCCGCGGCGGTGCAGGGGAAGCTCTCGAGGCCAACTCCCATCTGGGTCAGCTCCCGCTGCGTCGACGCCCTTTCGATCACCACGTAGCGCACGCGGTGCCGGCGCAGGCTCTGCAGCAGGCGGCGCTCCCACCGCTGGCCCCAGGCCCGCGCCAGCTGCGGGACGAGCGTCGGCGGCGGCAGCATCCAGAGCGTCGGATGCACGGAGGGCCTGCCGGTCAGGGCATAGAGGACCGACGAGTCGCCCAGCAGCCAGAGGTTCCCCGGGTGCCGCGCGAAGAACCGCACCACCCCCGCGAGGTCCTGCCAGGGGTAGGCGTTGTACGGGTCCGTGGCCCAGCGCAGGCCGGAGAGCGGCGGCGGCAGCTCCACCCGCTCGCCCGCGGCGGGCACGAACCGCGGGCTGAACAGCGTGGCCAGGCGGGGCTCGGTGACGGTGATCTGGACGCGGGCCGCGTCCTGCGCCGCGAGGGCGAGCAGGAGAGCGGTGAGGGATCGTGCGGCGACGCCGTGGGGCGGCAGCTGCCGCCCCGCCACGGCGGCGAGGCCGCCCGCCGCCGGGAGGAGCAAGCCCCAGGAGGTCCAGGTGGAACGGAAGGTGACCAGGGCGAAGGCGATCCCGGCAGCGAAGAGTCCGGCGGGCAGCAGCACGTCCGGCCAGCGCGGCGGAACCGGCCGCGGCTCCTCCCCGTGCTGCCGCCGTCGCCACCGGCTCCAGGCGAGCCAGCCGGCGACGAGCACCAGCGCCGGCGGGGTCAGCAGCGGCGTGTGCAGGAGGTTGTCGCGGAGCTCCCGGGCGCGGTCCTGCGCCATGGCGAGCCGGCCGCCGCCAAGCCCGGCGGGGACGAGCCAGAGCGATTCGGTGATGGCCTTCCAGGACGTGCCGCTGGCGAGCGCCGCGACCACCGCCACGGCCAGGGCGGCCGCGGTCCCGGCCACCATCCCGGCCAGCAGCCGCATCCGGAGCTGCCGGTCGGCGCGCAGCAGGGCCAGTCCCAGCAGCGGGATCAGGAAGGGGAGGGCGCTCGGCTTGCTCAGGTAGGAGGCCGCAAGCAGCAGCGGGCCCGCGGCGGCGAGCGCGGCCTGGACTCCCGCGCGGCGCGCCCGTCCGGCCGCCAGGACCGCGACCACCGCCGCGAAGCCGAAGAACAGCGCGTGGTCGTCCGCGAGCGGCGTGCCCACGACGGGATAGAAGATGACCCCGGAGAGCGCCGCCCACATCCAGGAGACGGCGGCGCCGCCGCCGAGCAGCCGGACGAAGACGTAGGCGAGCCAGGTGAACAGCGCGTCGACGACGGCGGCGTGGAGGCAGTAGGCCAGCCAGGTGGTGCCGAACAGCGCGAAGAAGCCCGCCTGCAGCAGGCTGGGCAACGCGGCCGCCGGCGCCACGAAGTCCCGGATCGGCACCTGTCCATGGAGGACGCGGTAGCCCCCGTCGAAGATCATCGACTGGTCGAGGGGCATGTAACCCCCGCGCCCGGAGTGCAGCGTGAGCAGCGCCACGAGCACCGCCACCACCAGCCCGACGCCCAAGGCGGCGCGGCGCCGCCAGTGCGGTCTGGCACTTGAAGCGATGCCGGAAACAGCCGCGGGCCGCCCCTTTCCCGGCCTCAGCGCGAGGCGCCGCGCCGGGACCGCGACCCTCGCCTGCCGATGCAATGCATGGCGCCTCTCCCGGCCCCGGCCGGCGCTCCGCGGCCGGCGGACCACCGGATTGTAGCCCCGACCGCCGCCGGACCCACGGCGTGGCGACGCCTTCCGGCACCGGGGCGCTCCAGGCGCGCCGTCCTACGTCGATCCCACGCTGCGCGAGGGATGGAGGTGACAGCGTTCGGCTGCGCTAAAATCGTGTTTCTCTTGGGCGACGATTCCGAGATGGTGGTAGGCGAGGGCGGCGTCCGGTGCGTTGCCGAGGCGCTCGCTGATCGCGAGGGATCTGCTGTACCAGCTCGCAGCCGCGTCGAGGTCGCGCCGCTCGTGGGCGAGAGTGCCAAGCTCGTGGCAGGTGATGGCCACGCCGCGCTCGTCGCCTAGCTGTTGCCTGATCTCCAGGGAGCTGTGGTGATACCGTTCGGCGCCACCGTAGTCGCGTTGCTCATAAGCGATGACACCGAGGTGATGGTAAGTGTTGGCGGCGGCTTGTTCGTCGCCTCGGCGTTCGCTGATCTCCCGGGACCTGTTGTACCAACGCTGGGCGGCGCGAGGTTGCGCTGCTCTTGGGCGATGATGCCGAGTTGGTGAAGAGCTGGCCTCA
>JASLEW010000799.1 GCA_030150965.1 Thermoanaerobaculia bacterium
GGTCGCGCCGCGGCTGCAGGTGCTCGACCAGCTTCTCGAACGGCACGTCCTGGTGGGCGTAGGCGCCGAGCGCCGTCTCGCGCACCCGCGGCAGCAGCTGCCGCAGGCCCGGCCGGCCGGCGAGGTCGCCGCGCAGCACCAGGGTGTTGACGAAGAAGCCGATCAGCGGCTCGAGCTCGGCGTAGCGCCGGTTGGCGACCGGCGTGCCCACCGCCAGGTCGTCCTCGCGGGCGTGGCGCGCGAGGAGCGCCTGGAACACCGCCAGGAGCACCATGAACGACGTCGCTCCCTCGCGCCGGGCGAGGGTCCTGAGCGCGGTGGCCACCTCGGGGCCGCAGGCGACCGGCACCGTGCCTCCGAGATGGCGGCGCACCGGCAGCCGCGGGCGGTCGGCGGGCAGCTCCAGGGCCGGCGGCAGGCCCGCGAGCTGCCCGCGCCAGTAGGCGAGCTGGCGGTCGAGCGCCGCACCCGCGAGCCAGCTTCTCTGCCAGCGGGCGAAGTCGGCGTACTGGAGGGGAAGGGGCGGCAGCGGCAGCGCTGCCGGGGCCGCCGCCGCGGCGGCCGGAGGGCCGGCGGCAAAGGCCCGGTAGAGGGCGCCGATCTCGCGCAGCAGCACCGCCACCGACCAGCCGTCGGCGGCGATGTGGTGGAGGGTCGCGAGCAGCAGGTGCTCCAGGGCACCACGGCGCACCAGGGTGGCGCGCAGCAGCGGCGCCCGCGTCAGGTCGAACGGCCGCCGCGCCTCGGTCCGCCCGAGGCGGCGCGCCTCCGCCGCCGCGGCCGGCGCCGCCAGGCCGCCGAGGTCGGCTACGGGAAGGCCGAACGGCACCCGCGGGTGGACGGTCTGCCGCGGCTCGCCGCCCGTGGCGTGGAAGCTGGTGCGCAGCACCTCGTGCCGGCGCACCACGGCGGCCAGGCTGCGCTCCAGCGCCCGGACGTCCAGCGCGCCGCGGAACGACAGCGCCGCCGGGATGTTGTAGAGCGCGCTCTGCGGCTCCAGGCGGTCCAGGAACCAGAGGCGCTGCTGCGCGAAGGAGAGCGGCGCCGCGGTTGCGGGCGGCGCGGGCGTCGGCCGGGGAGGAGGCGGCGCCGCCGCGGCCGCCTCGCCGTCCCGCTGCCAGGCCGCGGCGAGCAGCGCCGCCTGCGCCTCGACCGTCGGATGCTCGAACACGGCCCGCAGCGGCAGCTCGACGCCGCAGGCTTCGCGCACCCGCGCCACCAGTTGCGTCGCCAGCAGCGAATGGCCGCCGAGGGCGAAGAAGTCCTGGCCGGCGCCCACCTCCTCGACGCCCAGCACCTGGGACCAGAGGCCGGCGAGGAGCTCCTCGACCGGCTCGCGCGGCGCCCGGGAGGCGCGGCCCCCGCCGCCTTCCGCCATCTCCGCGGCCGCGGCCCCGGGGGGCGGCAGCGCCGCCCGGTCGAGCTTGCCGTTGGCGGTGAGCGGCAGGCGCTCCAGCAAGACGAAGGCGGCCGGAATCATGTAGGCCGGCAGCTCGGCCTCCAGGTGGGCGCGCAGCCCGGCCGGGGCGAGCGAGGCCCCGCCGCCCGCGGCCTCCCCGGCCTCCGCGGCCGTCCGCGGCACGACGTAGGCGGCGAGCATCAGCGCTCCACCCGCCGGATCGGGCAGGTCGATCACCCCCGCCTCGCGCACCTGCGGGTGGCGGCCCAGCGCCGCCTCGACGTCGCCCAGCTCGATCCGGAAGCCGCGGATCTTGACCTGGCGGTCGAGGCGCCCGAGGAATTCCAGCGCGCCGTCGGCGCGGTGGCGCGCCCGGTCGCCGGTGCGGTAGAGGCGCGCGCCCGGCTCGCCGCCGCCCTCGCCGGCGAAGGGATCGGGCACAAACGCCGCGGCGGTGAGGTCCGGCCGTCCGAGGTAACCGCGCGCCAGGCAGGCGCCGCCGATGCACAGCTCGCCGGGCACGCCCAGGGGCACCTGCTGCAAGGAGCCGTCGCCGCCCGCCAGCACCAGCAGGCGGGCGCCGGCGATCGGCCGGCCGAGGGGCACGATCCCGGGGAGGGCGTCGCGCCCGCAGCGCCATTCGCTCACCGACACCGTCGCCTCGGTCGGGCCGTAGCGGGAGATCAGCGCCGGGGCGCGCGCCCCCAGGGCGTCGGCGACGCGCCGCGGCAGGTCGCCCGGCACGCGGTCGGCGCCGGTCACCAGGAGGCGCAGCGCCGCCGAGCGGCGGAGCGCCGGCTCGGCGAGGAGGGCCGGCAGCAGCACCGGCGGCACGTTGGCGTGGGTGACCTGCTGCTCGGCGAGCAGCCGGGCGAGCCGGGGCGGATCCTGCCGGTCCGCGGCGGGCACCATCACCACGGTGGCCCCCACCCACAGCGGCGCGAAGATCTCCAGGACCGACACGTCGAAGGCGTAGCGGGAGCGCTGGAGGACGCGCGCGCCGGGGGCGAGATCGGCGGCGACCTGGAAGCGCAGGCGGTTGGCGGCCGCCCGGTGCGGCACCACCACGCCCTTGGGCTCGCCGGTCGAGCCGGAGGTGTGGAGCACGTAGGCGGCCCCCTCCGGCGCCGGCGGCACGGGGCGACGGCCCTTTCGGTCGAGCCGCGAGCGCCGGCGCGCCCGGCCTCCCGGGGACCGGAGGTCCGCGGCCGGCGGGC
>JASLEW010000813.1 GCA_030150965.1 Thermoanaerobaculia bacterium
CCGTGCCCGTGCGCCTGGAGCGCCTGGCCGCCCGCCTGCGCGGCGAGCTGGCCGGCATCCGCGGCTCGCTGGTCGAGCCCAAGCGGTTCTCGATCGCCGTCCACCACCGGCTGGTCGACGACGCCGACGTGCCGCGCATCGACGCCGCGGTCGAGCGCGCGGCCCGCGAGCCGGGCGACGGCGGCCCGCCGCTGCGCCGCGCGGCCGGCAAGAAGGTCTTCGAGCTGCGTCCCGACGTGGACTGGAACAAGGGGCGAGCGCTGCTCTGGCTGCTCGACCGGTACCGCCTCGGCGGCCCGGACGTGGTGCCGCTCTTCCTCGGCGACGACGCGACCGACGAGGAGGCCTTCGCCGTCCTGCCGGCCCGCCACGGCATCGGCATCCTCGTCGCCGAGGAGCCGCGCCACACGGCCGCCGCCTACCGGCTGCGCAATCCCGGCGAGGTCGCCGAGCTCCTGGGGCGCCTCTGCGATGTGCCGCTCGCCGGCGCCTGAGACGGCGGCGAGGCCCGGTATCCTGGCGCCAGGATCGAAGAGCGAAGCGGCGAAGCGAACACCGTGGGCGATGCGGTCCCTGGTTCGGGAGCGCGCAACGCGATCCCCTGCTTGGGGTAGGATCGCGGCGCTCCTGCACTCCGCCTTCCCCTCTCCCGCCGGCCGGTGGACGGCCGTGGGGCCGGGGCGGGCATGGAACGTGCTCCAGGCCGCAACCCGGGAGGAACGACGATTGGAAAGCTTGCAGCCCACCGTGACCCTTGAGCCACCGCCGCCGGCGCCCGCCGGCACCGATCAGCCGCTCGGCGTCGAGTGGCGCCCGGGCCAGATCCACCTGCTGGGGCCGTTCGAGGTGCCGGGCCACGCGCCGCGCCTCGTGCGCGTCTACCTGCCGGCCGGCTTCACCCCCGAGGTGCCGCGCTTCGCGCTCTACATGTTCGACGGCCAGAACGTCTTCGACGACGCGCCCTCGTTCTCCGGCGGCTGGCACCTGCACGAGGCCGTGGAGCGCCTGGCGCGCCGCGGGCGGCAGGCGCCGGTGGTGGTGGGCATCGATCATGGCGGCTCGGCCCGCATCGACGAGCTGTCGCCGTTTCCGATGGAGAGCTGCTCGGGGCTGCTCTGCGGCCTGCTCGACTGGCTGACCGAGGGCCTGATGCCGCGCCTCGCGGCCGAGCTGCCGCTGATCGGCGGCCCGCTGGGCGCGGTCGTGGGCGGCTCCTCGATGGGCGGCCTGGCGGCGCTCTATGCCCACTTCAGCAAGCCGCAGAGCTTCGGCGGCGCGCTGGCGATGTCGCCCTCGTTCTGGGTGGCGGAGGGCGCGATCCAGCAGTGGGTGAGCGAGCAGCCGGTGCCCCAGGTGTCGCGCATCTATCTCGACTGTGGGGTGCGCGAGGGGCGCGGCACGGCGATGCCGGCGGTCGCCGCCATGGCGGCCCACCTGGCCACCCGCGGCTACGAGTCCGAACGCCTGCTCTTCCACTCCGATCCACGAGGCGCGCACAGCGAGGCCAGCTGGCGCCGCCGCCTGCCGCGGGCGCTGCGCTTCTTCTACCGGCCGCCGACTGCTTCGTAATCAGCAGGTCATCGGTTCAATCCCGATCGTCGGCTCCAGTAGAATCAATGAGTTAGAACATCAACTTGCCGATACATATACACTAGGGGAAGCGCGGGGGAAGCAGCGAAAAGAGATGTGCAGCAGGCGCTGGAGCGCAAGAAGTGGCGTGCCCTTTCCAAAGGCTACCCTGTGCGCTCCTGTACCTCGGCAAGGGTCTGAGGCAACCCCCCAAGCTCGTACATCTCATGGACCCGAGATTTCTGCCTTCGGTCCTTCACCCGCCTGGCTCGCCTCGCTCGCTTTGCGCGACGTTTCGGCCCCTGATCTGCTAAAATTTCCCAGGCAGTTGAATCTAGCTAAGCTAGCTTCGGTTCGACAGCACCATAGATGTCGAGGCGATCCTGGCTACATTCCCGGCGGAGCGTTCGGGTGATTCCTGCTCGAACCCGACGGCGGGAATACTTCGGCGGGTCTTCACAGTCTTGTGTGGGTGGTCTCGGCGTGAATGGGGCGGTACGCACGGTGGCGCGCTGTGGAAGGCGCGGAAAACCGCGGCGCGCTTTCCCATTCTATGTTGTGGTAAGGACGCGGTTTACCGCCCCTCCCACAGCGCCGGCGACGGCGGCTGGTAGGCACCTCACCTGGAAGGACGATGGGCGCCGATCGAAGCGCTCCCTGGCTCCAGGGCTGCCCCACCCACACAAAAGCGTGAAGCGCCACTTCGGCATCCGTGGAGAACACTTCTCTGTCCATCGAACGTTCTCTCCCAGAGACCTGATCTGCCGCAAGAGGATCGCGCCGTGGCCGCCATAGCTGAACTCGCCGAGTTTGTGATAACAGGAAGACCCCTCCTGCTCTTTGGCGCAGGTCCCTCCGCTGAATTGGGCCTCCCGACTTGGCGACAGCTTGCGGAGAAGGTTGTACTTGAGCTATCCCCAGACTCCACAGCAGCTCGACATGCTATAAGCGAGATCAATGCCGAGAGGTTACCCAGAGCATTTAGTATAATTCAAGGGGCTATCGGTAGAGACGCCTTGGTTGCCTCCGTCAGGCTCCACCTTAGGGAGTCAAATCCCGACCAGCTCGGACGGTGCTACAGCTTACTCGCCGGCCTCCCTCTCGCCGGCTATATCACTACAAATTTTGACAACGCCTTCAAGCGTCATCTTGCGGCTCGCTCCATCGCCATGAGTACTCTTAGTAACTCGCAGATGGACCTCGCCAGCGTGGATTTCGATCATCTCCGAACACTCGTCATGATTCACGGAGATCTGAGCAACCCAGAGAGCTTCCCGGTTTTAACTGAGGCCGATTATCTCTCCGTTATCCAGGCACCAGCCTTTGCCTATCTTCGCACGTTCCTCACGAGCCATGTCCTATCCCGCCGTCTACTAATCATCGGCTACTCCCTGCATGATCCGGATGTAAGGGTAATACTCTCTGAAGCCGCCAAGGTGCTCAGGCGTCAGGTTCCCATATATGCAATTATTGCGGATGCCCAACCAGCCGATATAGAGGAATGGGAACTCACCTACAACGCCCGCATCTTTGGTTACACAAACACAGACGGTTCACA
>JASLEW010000971.1 GCA_030150965.1 Thermoanaerobaculia bacterium
GCCCTCCACGCCACCCGCCGCGCGGCGCGCGGGCCGGCGAGCGGCCTGGTGCTGCTGCGCCAGCTGCGCGATGCCCTGGGGCCGGCCGCGGGCCCGGCCGCCGGCATCCTCGGCGAGCTGGGCGAGGTGCTGACCCTGCACGAGCGCTCGCGCGACCGCCTGCTGGCCACCGTCGAGGCGGCGCTCGGCCGCAACCCGCCGCCCGGCAGCGGCGCCGAGACGCTGCGCTGGGTGCCCGTGGCCAGCCGCCAGCTGCCCCCCTCCGGCGGCGGCTTCTGCCTCGACCGGGTCGGCAGCCGCGGCGGTGCGGAGCTCCACGGCGAGCCGGTGCCGCTGCGCGGCGACGAGGTCAGCCTGGCGGGCTGGGCCCACACCGGCCGCTGGGCGCCGGGCGAGGTGGACCTCTTCCTGGCCCTGGAGTCGGCCGGCGGCAGCGAGGACCGCATCCTCCGCGTCGCCGAGCGGGTGGTCAGGCCCGACGTGGTAGCGGCCTTTCCCGGCCATCCGCCGGACTGCGGCTTCGACACCGCCGTGGACCTCTCCACCCTGCCCGCGGGGACCTACCGCGTCGCCATCGTGCAGCGCACCCCCGAGGCTGCCTACCGCGACGCCACGGCGGTCCTGGTGCGGCGCCTCTGAGCGGCATGTTCGAGGAGCTGACCTGGCTGCCGGACCGGGCGCTCTCCGGCGACCTCGTGTTCCGCCTGGAGCTCTCGCGCAACGACGGCTGGGAGCTCGGCGGCGAGTGCTTCGGCTTCTACAAGAACCGGCAGCTGGTCGAGCAGTACGAGCGCTTCTGGTCGGCGACCGCCTTCCGGCCCCGGCGCATGCTGGAGATCGGCATCTGGGACGGCGGCAGCACCGCCTTCTGGTTCCTCCACCTGCAGCCGGAGAGGCTGGCGGCGATCGACCTGCGCGACCGCGAGGACAGCCCCTACTTCCGCCGCTGGGTGAGCGCCAACGGCCTGGAGGGACGGGTGCGGACGCGTTGGCGGACCGACCAGGCGGACCGGGCGGCGCTCCATGCCGTCGTCGAGGCGGACCTCGGCGGCGAGCTCGACCTGGTGATCGACGACGGCTCCCACCTGGCGGCGCCGACGCGGGCCAGCTTCGAGGCGCTCTTCCCGCTGCTGCCGCCGGGCGGCCTGTACGTCATCGAGGATTGGGCCTGGGAGCACTGGCCGGAGTTCCAGGACCCCGGCCACCCGTGGGCCGGCGAGGAGAGCCTGACGGCGCTGATCGGCGACCTGGTGGCCGCCGCCGGCAGCTCGCGGTCGCTCATCCGGCGCCTCGCCGTCCACGAGGGGTTCGTCGCCGTCGAGCGCGGCGAGGAGCGGCTGGACCCGCATCGTTTCCGCCTCGCCGACCACGTCCGCCGGCGCCGCTGGCGGGCGGCGGCGGCGGCGGTGGCCGCGACCGGCGCGCCGCCAGGGGACGAGCCGGAGGTCAAGGTCGTCGCCTTCTACCTGCCGCAGTTCCATCCCATCCCGGAGAACGACCGCTTCTGGGGCAAGGGCTACACCGAGTGGTCGCGGGTGACGCGGGCGCGGCCGCAGTTCGCCGGCCACTACCAGCCCCACCTGCCCGAGCGCCTGGGCTTCTACGACCTGCGGCTGCCCGAGGTGCGGGCGCGGCAGGCGGCGCTGGCGCGGGAGCACGGCGTCCATGCCTTCTGCTACTACTACTACTGGTTCGGCCACAAGACGCTGCTCGAGCGGCCGCTCGCCGAGATGCTCGCGGACGGCGAGCCCGGCCTCCCCTTCTGCCTCTGCTGGGCCAACGAGAACTGGACCCGGCGCTGGGACGGCGCCGAGCGGCGGCTGCTCGTCGAGCAGCGCTACGGCCCCGAGCTGGACGCGGTGCTGATCGCGGACCTCCTGCCGTTCTTCCGCGACCCGCGCTACCTGCGCGTGCGCGGCGCGCCGGTCCTCCTGGTCTACCGGCCAGGCGCCATCCCGGAGCCGCCGGCGACCGCGGCGCGCTGGCGGCGCGCGGCGCGGGAGCACGGCCTGCCGGACCTCCACCTCGTCGCCGCTCAGACCTTCGGCCTCACGGACCCCAGGCCGCTCGGCTTCGACGCCGCGGTGGAGTTCCCGCCGCACGGCGAGAACCTGCCGGCCAACGCCTGCGCGGTCGAGGCCGTCGAGCCCGGCTTCAGCGGCGAGATCGTCGACTTCCGCCGGGTGGTCGGCCGGCGGCTCGCCCTGCCGCCGCCGCCTTTCCGCCTCTACCGCACGGCGATGGCCGGCTGGGACAACACGCCGCGCCTCGGCCGGCGCGCCGTCGTCTTCCAGGGCGCCACGCCCGAGGCCTACGAGGAGTGGCTGCGCGGACTGGTGACCGCCGCCCGGCTCGGCCACCCCGACCACCGGCTGGTCTTCGTCAACGCCTGGAACGAGTGGGCCGAGGGGGCCCACCTCGAGCCCGACAGCCGCTTCGGCACCGGCTACCTGGAGGCGACCCGCCGCGCCCTGGCCCGCTGAGGCGGGCCCCTGCCCCTCCGCCCATCCCGGCGGCGGAGCGGCCTGGCGCGGACGACTTGCAGCTCACCCTGGGCGTGGTGCATCAGACACCACTACTTCACCCCCTTGCTATTTGGGAGCATTGGCGTAAAATCGGCGGCGCTGGCAAAGAAGTCAAATCGATGTGGGCGGCAAGAGCGGAGACGAATCCTACGATCACGGAGTGTCACGCTTGAGCGCTGAGCTCTTTCGGGACCGCGGGCACCGGCCGGCCGGTATGGCCAATCTCGCCAATTTCGCAGATATCGCCGACATCGCCAGCATCGCCGATCTCTCCGGCGTTGCCGGCGCGGCTGATCTCGCCGCACCGGCGAAACCGGCGACCCTTCGCCTGCTGACCCTGGCCCGCGCCCAGGCCGGGAACCTGTGGCAAAGCCTCGAAGGCTGCACCCCCGCCGAGCGCCGGCATCTGGTCGAGCGCACGCTGGAGTTCCACAGCTGGGCGCTCGCCGAGCGGCTGAGCGAGGAGAGCGTCAGCGCCGCGCCGAAGAACGCCGGCACCGCCCTGGAGCTGGCGCGGCTGGCCGTCACGGCGGCCCGCCTCTCTCCGGGCTCGAGCGCCTGGCGCAGCCGCCTGGAGGGCTACGCCCGGGCCTTCCTCGCCAACGCCCTGCGGGTCTCGGGCAGCCTGACCCTGGCGGATGGGGAGTGGCGCACCGTCTGGCGCCTCTGGCACGCCGGCGCGGGCGGCGACCCGACCGGAATCCTTCCCGAATGGCGCCTGCTCGATCTGGAGGCGTCGCTGCGCCGGGACTCGCGGCGCTTCGCCGCCGCTCTCGACCTCCTGGACCGCGCCGCCGCCGCGGCGCCGCGCGCCGCCGCCGGACGCATCCTGCTCAACCGCGCCTCGGTCCTGGAGCAGGGCGGGGACGTGGCCGGCGCGGTGGCGGCGCTGCGCCAGGCCGCGCCGCTGGTGAGCGAGACCGGCGAGCCGCGCCTGCAATGCGCCCTGGCCTTCAACCTCTGCGTCAACCTCTGCCACCTCGGCGCCTTCGCCGAGGCGGCGGCGCAGCTGCCCGCGCTGCGGCGGCTCTCGGCCTCCCTCGGCAACGACCTCGACCTGGTGCGCGTCCGCTGGCTGAGCGGCCGGGTGGCGGCCGGATTGGGCCGCAGGGACGAAGCCCGCACCGCCCTGGAGGAGGTGCGGGACCAGCTCGCGGCGCGGCGGGACGGCTTCGGCACCGCCATGGTGTCGCTGGAGCTGGCCATCCTCTACCTCGAGGACGGGCGCCTCGCCGAGGTGCGGCGCCTGTCGCTGGCGATGAGCTGGACCCTCCTGGCCGAGGGCCTGGAGCGCGAGGCGCTCGCCGGCCTGCGCCTGTTCTGCGACGCCGCCTGCCGCGAGGCCGCCACGGTCGAGCAGGTGCGCACGGTGCTGGGCCTCCTCGGCCGCTCCGCCAAGGGCACCAGCTCGCCGCTGTAGACACGCTCGCTGTAGTCTCGGCCGCGCCCCTGCAGCCTCTCCCCGGCGCCGGGCTCCCGGCTCCGCATCGGCCGGCGCGGCGCCGCGCCAGAGCCCGCGGGCGGGGCCCCGGCGCCCCTTCCACTCAGCTGTTCAAGCAGTGCTGCACGCCGTTCGGGTCCATGGTGCAGGTGATCGACGGCGGCATGACGTCGGCGGTGCACTGCTGACTGCCGTTCGGATCGAAGGTGCAGGTGGCGTGCGGCCTGACCGGGCGGCGCGCCGTCGCGGCCGCGCCCGTCCCCGCGCCGCCCGCGGGCCACATCGCGCTCAGCCAGGAGCGCAGCTGCGCCAGGAGGCCGGCCCCCTGGCTCTCCTGGAAACCCGGAACACCGGCGAGGCCGCCCGCCGGGACCGGCGAGGCCATGAGCCGCGTGGGCGCACCCACCCAGCCGGCCAGCGTGAGGACCAGTGCGACAGCGAGAATGCGGCAGAAGATCGTGTGGCGCATGGGGTGCCCTTTCGTGCGGCGATGCCGCACGAGCCTCCATTGGCCCGGCACGACCGCCGCCAGAGAAATCCGTTTTACGAAGACCGCTGGCGGTAAATATCTTCGATCTGGAACCCGGAAACAACCCGGGGGCGGGAGAAGCGGGCCACCGGATGGCGGCGGATGGCGGCGGGAGGTTTCAGCCCCGCCTGAGGCTGCGGCTAGAGCTCGTCCGTCACCGCTTCCGGATGAGCGGCCAGCCAGGCCAGGATCGCGTCGAGGACAGCCTCGACATCGCCGCGTTCCGTGACCAGGATCCCGTAGAGCTCCTCGGGCGTGATGTCGTCATAGAAGTGCACCATGCGGTTGCGGTACCGCGCCATCACCCGCAGCTTCCGAGCGCCATCGGCCGTCAGGATCCCGTGCGCTGCCAGCTCGTCGGCGATCGCCGCATACTCGGGCACGACCCTGCCGAACCCTTTGGCCAGCACATGCCTGCCGAGGTCGAGCAGGCCTTCCAGCGCACGCCGGAGGAAGGATTCCCCGGCGGCGACCATGCGGCGGTCGGCCGCAAACTCGGCGACGGAGGCAAGGGGAAGCGAGGCGACGGCGGCGAGCATCTCGCGGATTCCCTGCGCCTTCGCGAGGACCGTCTTCTGCCGGATCAAGCTCGGGCTCATGATTGCATCAGGAGGCGGCGCCGCTCCCGCTCGAAAGGCTCCAGGTCGCCGGCGCGCCGCATCACGTACAGCTCGAACTCGTCGCACCGGTCCGGATCGCAACAGTAGACGCGCTCTCCGCGGATGATGTCCAGGGCGACGAAGGCGCTGGCGCTCTCCGCGTCCACCAGGTCGACGGGCAGACCCAGGCGCTGCTCCAGGTCGTCGCCGAGCTCCATGATCTCGCGCAGCGCCGGCTTCTGGCGGAAGAGGACCCCGACGTCCACGTCGGACCGCTCCCCCGCCTCTCCGCGCGCCCGGGAGCCAAAGAGGTAGAGGGCCACGATGCGCGGATCGCTCGCCGCGAACCGGCTGAGGCTGCCGGCGAGGGCGGCGGCGGAAGACACCGAAAAGCCAGCGTCCGGCATGGGCCAAGGGTACCATCAAGCGCCCCGGGCACCCCGGGCCACGCC
>JASLEW010000112.1 GCA_030150965.1 Thermoanaerobaculia bacterium
CCACCGCGAGCGCCCGGGCGGAGAGCGGCGCGAACGCCAGGGCGGCCAGGGCGGCGGCGGCCAGGAGCGCCCCGCCCGCCATCCGCCGGCAGAAGAAGGCGAGGTCGTGGCGCAGCCCGCTCTTCGCCTGCGCCGCGGTCACCCACTGGAGCAGCCGCCGCCGGGTCAGGCAGAGGCGGACGAGCGAGCGGCCGATGGCGTCGGCCATGAGCCACGCCTGCTGCGCCAGCAAGGCCACGCCGACGGAGATGCGCGCCGCGGCGAGGCCGAGCTCGCGGCCCAGGTGCCGGAGGTGGTTGCGCTTGCCGATGCCGCGGCGGCGCGGCACCAGGGCGTCGAGCGCCGGCAGCAGCGCGGGGATGGCGAGGGTCGCCAGCCAGAAGGCGGTCCACACCGCCGCCATCGCACGGGGCAGCGTCCAGGCGGCGAGGAGCAGCAGGTAGGACGCGGGGGCCACCAGGGTGCGCCGCAGGTTGTCGAGCATCTTGAAGCGGCCGATGAGCGGGATCGGGCCGCGGCCGAGGATCCACGGCAGCAGCTGCCAGTCGCCGCGCGCCCACCGGTGCTGGCGCGCCGCGGCGGCCTCGGTGTGGGCGGGGAACTCCTCGCACAGCTCGACGTCGGTGACCAGGCCGGCGCGGGCGAAGATGCCCTCGAAGAGGTCGTGGCTGAGCAGGGAGTTCTCCGGCACCCGCCCGGCCAGCGCGGCGCTGAAGGCGTCCACGTCGTAGATCCCCTTGCCGGTGAAGGAGCCCTCGCCGAAGAGGTCCTGGTAGACGTCGGACACCGCCGCGGCGTAGGGGTCGATGCCCGCCGGCCCGGAGAAGATGCGCTGGTAGAGCGAGCCCTCGGCGGCCGGCAGGGTGGGGGTGATGCGCGGCTGGAGGATGCCGTACCCCTCGACCACCCGGCCGCGGCGCGGGTCGAAGCGCGCCTGGTTGAGCGGGTGGGCCAGGGTGCCGATGAGGCGCCGCGCGGCATCCCGCGGCAGCTGGGTGTCGGCATCGAGGGTGAGCACGTACCGGATGCCGGCCGGCGCGGCGGTTTCGAGGAAGGTCGTGTCGGTGCCAGCGCGCAGCAGCCGGTTCAGCTCCTCGAGCTTGCCGCGCTTGCGCTCCCAGCCCAGCCAGCTCGCCTCCCCCGCGCTCCACACCCGCCGCCGGTGCAGCAGCAGGAAGCGCGGCCCGCCGTCGCCGGCCGGGCCGTAGCGGGCGTTGAGCCGGGCGATGCCGCCGCGCGCCGCGGCCAGCAGCTCCTCGTCGGCCGGCATGGTGGCGGCCGGCGCGTCGCTCCAGTCGGAGAGCAGGGCGAAGCGCAGCTCGTCCTCCAGGCTCGCCAGGTGGTGGATCTCCAGGCGCGCGACCAGCTCCTCGACCTGCGGCACGGAGGTGAGGAGGGCCGGCACCACCACCAGGGTGCGCAGTTCGGCCGGCACGCCGCCGCGCAGCGCGAGCCGCGGCAGCACCTGCGGGCCGACCACCTCCATCACCCAGGCGTTGACCAGCTGGAAGGCCAGCTCGGATGCCGGCCACAGGGCGAGCAGGCCGAGCAGGGCGGTGAGCGGCAGCGGCAGCGGGTGCCGCGCCGGCCCCAGGGCGCCCTGCAGCCAGAGCGGCAGCGCCAGCAGCAGCGCGGTGGCGGCGGCGGAGAGCGCCAGGTAGCCGGGCGCCCCGGCGGCCAGGTGGAGGCGGCGCAGCCAGTGCCGCGGCGGCACCCGGTAGCCCAGCTCGCGCTCGAAGGCGCGGCGCCCGCCGTCGATCAGCCAATAGCCGGGGTCGCCGAGGCGGCCGGCGGCGGGCTCGCCGGGCACCCCGCTGTCCGCGGGACCGCCTCCCGGTTGCGGCCCGGTCCCCGGCGCGGCTGCCGCGGAGGCCCCGGCCGCGGCGTGCGCCACCGCCCGGCGCGCCACCTCCACCTCGGAGCGGCCGCTGCCGCGGGCCAGGTCCTCGACCGCGTGGCGGTAGCGGTCGCGGGTGGCGAAGTCCATGGCCGGGTAGCCGGAGGCCGCGGCCAACTCGTCGTGCACCAGGCTGACGCTCTCGAAAAACGCCGCCCAGTCGCAGGTCGAGATCTGCCGCAGGCTGGTGATGGCGTTGCGCACCGAGAGGTTGGTGGCCGCCTGGCGCTGGTGCTCGCCGGCGACGATCTCGTCGGCGGTCGTGCCCTGCGCGGCCAGGCGCTGGTTGAGCCAGTCGAGCGCCGGCGCGATCTCCGGGCCGTGCCCGTGCAGGCGCTCGAGCAGCATGACGGCGAAGGCGAGGTCGAGCGGCTCGTCGAAGCCCTCGGCCAGCAGCGACGGCGCCGCCGCGCCCCGCGGCTCGCGGCGCCGGCCGCCGCCGATCCCCAGCAGCTCGTCGGCCAGGCGCCCGGCCTGGCGGCGGGCGGCGCGTCCGCGCACCAGCTGATCCGCCAGCCGGCGCAGGTTCTCGACCAGCACCACGCGCAGCGAGATCGCCACCGCCCACAGCTCGCCGCTGCCGAGCGCCGAGCCGGTGGCCTGGCGCAGCGCCTCCTGGTAGGAGCGCACGAAGCGCCGCAGGGTCTCGCTGTCGAAGCGGCTGTCGGTGTGGGCGACGAAGTCCCAGGCCAGCGCGTGGACCCGCGGGTAGCCGGCGAAGCGGCCGGCCGCGAGCTTCGGCAGCTGGCGGTAGAAGCCGGCCGGCAGGTCCTCGCGGATCTCGCGCAGCTGGTCCTCGATCAGGTGGAAGTTGTCGACCAGCCACTCGGTCGCCGGCGTGATCGCCGGCTCGTCGCGGATCGAGGCGGCGAGGCTGCGGTAGGCGGCGAGCAGCACCCGGCCGTTCTCCCACACCCGCGGCCGCAGGTGGGGGTCGCCGGGCCGGCCGCGGCGCACGCGCTGCTCGGCGGCCAGGGCCGCGGCGTGCTGCTCCAGCCGCTCGACGCCCCACAGCTCGGAACGGATCGGTTCGCGCAAAGCGGCGGGCGAGGTCGGGACGGCGAGGTCGGCGCCGCTATTCAAAGCGCAGCGCCTCGATCGGATCGAGGCGGGCCGCCTTGCCGGCCGGATAGATGCCGAAGAAGATCCCCACCAGGGCCGAGGTGCCGGTGGCCAGCGCCGCCGTCCACAGCGGCACGTGGGCGGGCGGCAGGTTCGCCGGCACCACCGCGGTCACCAGCGCCCCCAGGCCGTAGCCCGCGGCGAGGCCGATCACCCCGCCGACCAGCGACAGCGCCACCGCCTCGATCAGGAACTGCAGCAGGATGTCGCGGCGCCGTGCGCCGACCGCCTTGCGCAGGCCGATCTCGCGCGTGCGCTCGGTGACCGAGACCATCATGATGTTCATGATGCCGATGCCGCCGACCAGGAGCGAGATCGCCACCACCCCGCCGACCACCGCGGTGACGCCGGAGAGGAACCCGGTCACCTGCTTCAGGATCTCGTCCTGGATGATCACCAGGAAGTCGTCCGGCTCCTGCCGGTCCAGCCGGTGGCGGCGGCGCAGCAGCTGCTTGATGCCGTCGCGCACCGCCTCCACCTGGTCGGCGCTCGCGGCCTGGATGCGCAGCTGCACCTGGTCGCCGGCGCCGCGGCCGAACAGCTGCACCGCCTCGTCGAAGGGGACGAAGACCAGGTCGTCGAGGTCCTGGCCCAGGGTCTGCCCCTTGTGCTCCATCACCCCGACCACCGTCGCCGGGTAGTTGCCGACGTAGATCTGCTTGCCGATCGGCTGGCGGCCCAGCGCCAGCTCCTCGACCACTTTCGAGCCCAGCACCGCGACCTTGTGGTGCGCCTCGACGTCAAGGCGGGAGAAGAAGCGGCCGGAATCGACGGTGTGGTTCATCACTTCCTGATAGTTCTCGGCGGCGCCGATGACGAAGTTCGGCTTGTGCTGGCGGTCCTCGTACTTGACGTCGGCGTTGCCGGCGATGATCGGGGTGATGTCGCGGACCCCCGGCACCTGCTCGCGGATGGCCTGGCCGTCGGCCCAGGTGAGCTTGAGCTGGCGCGCGTGGACGTCGTCGGTCTGCTCGGCGCGTAGCGGGAAAACGATCATATAGGTGGCTCCGACTCCCTCGAAAATGTCCGTGGCCATGTGCTGCAACCCCTGTACCACCGACACCACGGCGACCACCGCGGCGACGCCGATGACGATCCCCAGGGTGGTCAGCGCCGACCGCAGCTTGTTGGCGGCGAGCGCCGCGAGGGCGAGGCGGAAGCTCTCGAAGACGACCATGGCCGGGGTGGCGGGCTCCGGCGGCGGCCTACTCGAAGCGCAGCGCCTCGATCGGGTCGAGGCGCGCCGCCTTGCCGGCCGGGTAGATGCCGAAGAAGATGCCGACCGCGGCGGCGAAGCCGAAGGCCAGGACGACCGCCCACGGCGGCACCCGCGCCGGCGGCAGCGGCGCCGGCACCAGCGCCACCACCGCCGCGCCAAGGCCGTAGCCGAGCAGCAGGCCGACGACGCCGCCGGCCAGCGACAGGGTCACCGCCTCGATCAGGAACTGCAGCAGGATGTCGCGGCGCCGCGCGCCGACCGCCTTGCGCACGCCGATCTCGCGCGTGCGCTCGGTGACCGACACCAGCATCATGTTCATGATGCCGATGCCGCCGACCACCAGCGAGATCGCCACCACGCCGCCGACCACCGCGGTGACGCCGGCGAAGAAGCCGGTGATCTGCTTGAGCAGCTCGTCCTCGATCACGACGCGGAAGTCGTCCGGCCGGCCGGCCTCCAGGTGATGGCGCCGCCGCAGCAGGCGCTGGATGGCGCCGCGCACCTCCTCGACCCGTTCGGCGGAGACCGCCTGGAGGTCGATCTCCACGCGGTCGGCGGCGGCCCGTCCGAAGAGGGCCTGCGCCGTGCCGAAGGGGAGGAAGATCCGGTCGTCGAGGTCCAGGCCCAGGGTCTGGCCCTTCTTCTCCATCACCCCGATGATCGTCACCGGCAGGTTGCCGGCATAGATCTCGCGGCCCAGCGGCCGGGCGCCCAGGTTCAGCTTCTCCACCACCTTGGGGCCCACCACCGCCACGCGGCGGCGGTTCTCCAGGTCGATGTGGGACAGGAACCGGCCGCGGTCCACGGTGTGGTTCATCACGTCCTGGTACGAGTCGCTGACCCCCAGGACGCCGGCCGGCTGGTGGCGGCGGTCGCCGGCCTTGAGCGGCGCGTTGCCGGAGAGCACGGCCGAGAAGGCGCGGATCCCGGGCACCTGCGCCTCGATCGCCGCGGCGTCCTCGGCGGTCAGCTTCACCTGGTGCGCCACCACCCCGGGGCCGGCCGGGCGGTCCTGGCGCGCGGTGACCTGGACGAAGGAGGCGCCCACCCCCTCGAACACGTTGGTCGCCATGTGCTGCAGCCCCTGGACGACGGAGACCACGGCGATCACCGCCGCCACGCCGATGATGATGCCGAGCGTGGTCAGCAGCGACCGCAGGCCGTTGGCGCGCAGCGCGGCGAGCGCGATGCGGAAGTTTTCGAGGACGACCACGCGCGCCTGCCTGCCGGCTGCTGCCCGGGGCGCGGCCCTACGCGCCGGAAGCGCTCGCCGGAGCGGTGGGTGGAGAGGAGGGGGCCGGCGCGGCGTTCGCGGCGGCCGGCGGGTTTGGCGGCGCCGGCGGCGTCTCCCTGGCGGCGGCCTGCGCCGTCGGCGTGTCGGAGAGGACCTTGCCGTCGCGCAGGTTGACCCGCCGCCAGGCGTGCTCGGCGATGTCGGGCTCGTGGGTGACCAGCACCACGGTGTTGCCGGCGGCGTGCAGCTGGTCGAAGAGGTCCATGATCTCGATCGAGGTGGTCGAGTCGAGGTTGCCGGTCGGCTCGTCGGCCAGCAGCAGCGACGGCTCGTTGACCAGGGCGCGGGCGATCGCCACCCGCTGCCGCTGGCCGCCGGAGAGCTCGTTGGGGTTGTGGTGCGTGCGGTCGGCGAGGCCCACCCGCTCGAGGGCGTGGCGCGCCTTGTCGCGCCGCTCGCGGCGCGGCACCCCGGCGTAGATCAGCGGCAGCTCGACGTTGTGCAGGGCGTCGGTGCGCGGCAGCAGGTTGAAGGTCTGGAAGACGAAGCCGATCTCCTTGTTGCGGATCGCCGCGAGCTGCGTGTCGTCGAGCTCCTCGACCGCGGTGCCGGCCAACCGGTAGGTGCCCGACGACGGCGTGTCCAGGCAGCCCAGGAGGTTCATCAGCGTCGACTTGCCGCTGCCCGAGGCGCCCATGATCGCCACGTACTCGCCGCGGTCGATGCGCAGGTCGATGCCGTTGAGGGCGTGCACCCGCTCCGCCCCCATGTCGTAGATCTTGAAGACCTCTTCCAGCTCGATCAGCGCCGGCATCAGCCCTCCCCGCGCCCCTGGCCGCCGCCGCCGCTCTGATCGGCGCCGCCGGAGGAGCCGCCGCCCGCGTCCTTGCCGCCCGCACCGCCCGTGCCCTCGCCGCCGCCGGCGGGGGGCGGCCCGGCGGCGACCGCGTCGCCGTCCTTGAGGTCGCGCAGCACGCGGTAGGGGCCGGTCACCACCTGCTCGCCGGCCGCGAGGCCGGAGGCGATCTCCACGTGCGTCTCGTCGGAGATGCCGGTGGTCACCCGCCGCTGGCGCGCCCTGCCGCCCGCCACCACGAACACCGCCTTCACGTCCTCGCCGGTGCCGGCGGGCGCGGCGGCCGGCGCGGCGCCCCGCCTGGACCTGGCGGCACCGGTGGCGCCGGCCTTGCCGCCGGCCGGCGCGGCGTCGTCCGCGAGCGGCTGGCGCTCCACCACCGCCTGGATGGGCACGGTGAGCACGCCGTGATCGGCCTGCGTCTGCACCTCGGCCCGCACCGACATGCCCGAGCGCAGCTGGCGGTCGCTGTCGTCGAGCAGGATCTTGACCTTGAAGAACGTCACGTCGGGCTGCGAGGCGCGGTTGTAGCCGGAGCTGCCCACCTCGGTCACCCTGCCATGGTAGACACGTTGCGGCAGCGCGTCCACCTTGAGCACGGCGCGCTGGCCGAGCCGCACCTGCACGATCTCGGTCTCGTCCACGTCCACCTCGGCCAGCACCTCGCTCAGGTCGGCGATGGTGCCGATCACCGAGGCCGGGTTGTTCATCGTCCCGGAGACCACCACCTCCCCCTCCTTGGCGGAGAGCGCGATCACCTGGCCGCTGATCGGCGCATAGATGGTGGTCTTGCCGAGGTCGGTCTCGGCGCGCAGCAGGTTGGCGCGGTCCTGGCTGACCAGCTCCCTGGCCTCCTCCAGCTGGAGCTGCGCCGAGCTCTCGTTGAGCTGCGCGTTCTCCAGCTGCTCGACGGTGAAGATGCCGTCGGCGCGCAGGCGGCGGGCGCGGTCGAGCTTGAGCCGGCTGTCGGCCAGGGCCACCTCCTGCTTGCGCACCGAGGTCTCGGCGCTGCGCAGCTGCGCCGCCCACTGGTCGCGGTCGGCGATGAAGACGTTCTGCTCCAGCATCAGGAAGGGCTTGCCCTTCTCGATCCAGTCCCCCTCGTTGACGTAGAGCTTCTCGATCTTGGCCACGACGTGCGCCGAGATGTTGACCTTGACCCGCGGGTTGATCTCGCCGGTCGCCTTGACCACCTGCTGGAGGTCGCCGCGCGCCACCGCCTCGGCGTAGACCTTGACGCCCTTCTTGGCGCCGCCGGCGCGGATGCTGGCGATCAGCACGCCGCCGAGCACGGCGAGGCCGGCGAGGATGAGGAGGATGCGTTTCACCAAGAGGGCTCCCGCGCGGCGGACTCAGCCGGTGATCGCGGCCACGGCGATCCTGAGCGCGACCGCCAGCGCCACCAGCGTGGCGACGACGCCGATGGTCGCGGCGCGCGACACCCTGGCCACGGCACCGAACCCGATCGCCAGCAAGACTACAACCCAACCGTTGAACAGGTCCATGCTGGTGAGCAGGGCGCGCACCGCCGGTCCGGCGCCCTCCGGCGCCAGCAAGCCCAGGTTCGAGGCGAGGAAGCTGCCGGCGCGCGACTCGGCGACGGTGAAGGTGGCGTGCTGCAGGATGACCGGGATCGAGATCAGGCCGCCGACCGCGCCCGGCAGCAGGGCGTGGAGGCAGGTGGCGAAGCTCTCCTTGTAGGTCATCTCGCTGCCCACCAGCCGGAAGCCCACCCAGAACAGCAGGCCGACGACGAGCAGGATGGCCGGCGAGGCGAGGAGCCCCTGGGCGAGCGCCAGGTAGGGCGCCATGTTGTGCAGGCGCGCCGACTGCTGGTCGATCTGCTCGGCGGTGAGCTGCCCGGTCCGCTCGCTCTGCTGGCGCAGGAGCTGATCGTAGTCGATCCGTTCGAGCACCAGGTAGCCGACGGCGAGGTTGATCAGCACCAGCAACGCGAGCGGCGCGAGCCAGGTGGGGCGGCGGGCGAGCGAGCGGAACGTCGCCCGCGGCGCGACCAGCGCGCCGAGCAGCCGTCCCGGGGCGGAGTCGGTCAGCGCGGACCGCTCGCCCGGCGGCCCGTCTCGTGAAGGCCGCTCGCCTCGCGGCTCGCTCGGCGGCGAGATCCCGCCTCCCGGCCCGCTCATGGCAGGAGCTTGGCGCGGCGGAAGGTGAAGCGGTTGATGCTGTCCTTGGGGTCGATCATCCGCACCCCCAGCTCGGGCATCAGCTTGCCGATGCTCCTGTAGTACTCGGCGAGCGCGGTGCGGTAGCCGACCACGGCGTTGACCTCCTGCTGCTTGGCCGTCGCCAGCTGGCCCTGGATCTGGGTGATCTGGAAGCTGGTGGACATGCCGTTCTCGTAGCGCTTGCGCTCGGCGTCGAGGTTCTTCTCCTGGAAGTTGCGCGAGGCGTGCGCCGCGACGATCACCTTCTCCGCGGTCTCGATGCCGCGCACCGCCTTGCGCACCTCCATCAGCACCTGCCGCCGCTCCTGGTCCAGCTCCCGGTTGAAGCGGTTGACGTCGAGATCGGCGATCGCCTTGGTGGCGCGGGCGTTGCGGTTCTGGATGGGGAACTGCAATTGGAGGCCCAGGCTGATGGTCGGGAAATCGTTGCGGATGGTGGTGTCGAGCGCCGGGCCGTAGTTGGAGTTGATCGCGCCCTGCTGCCACTGGGTCACCAGGTTGAGCTGCGGCAGCAGGCCGTTCTTCGCCACCTTGTCGACCAGCTTGGCGCGGTCCACGTTGAGCTGTTCGGTGTGCAGCTCGACGCGGTTGGCGAGCGCGGTGTCGATCGAGTCCTGGAGGTCGATCTGGAGGGGCGCGGTCTCCGCCGGCGTGGTGGGCAGGATCTCGATCTTCCACAGGTCGCCCTGGGGCAGGTTCATCGACAGGCGCAGGGCGTCGGCGGTGTCGCCGATCGCCTGCTGGGCGGTGAGGATGTCCTGCTCGCGGGCGGCGACCGCGGCGTCGCTCTGCACGATCTCGAGCGGCGCCATGGTGCCGACCTCGACCTGGATGCGGTTGCGCTCGGACAGGTCGCGGGCGAGCTGCAGGCTCTCCTGGGCCACCACCAGCTGCTCGCGGGCGTTGACCAGCGACCAGTACTGATCGATCGTCTGCACCGAGACGGCGATCGCCTGCAGCTCGAACTGGGCGCGGTTCACCTCGCTGGTGTTCTGGGCGAGCAGGATGGGCTCGTCGGTGACCGTCGGCCCGAAGCCGCGGAGCAGCGGCTGGGTCAGCGAATAGGTCAGCGTCGGCGCATAGAAGGAGCCGTTGATCAGGTAGAAGCCGCCGGCATTGCTGAACCCGGGCAGGATGGTGTACTGGGTGTTGAGGTTGACCTGCAGGTTGGCGCCGGTCGGCAGCAGCTGCGTCAGGCCGGCGCCCCAGGACCAGGTCACCTGCGGCGGCGTCGAGATGATGTCGATCGGCGCCGACTTGGAGAAGGTGTAGTTGCCCATCGCGGTGAGGCCCAGGTCGTAGATGCCCAGCGCCTGGTAGATGCCCAGGCGCGCCTCGTTGCGGATGTAGCGCTGGAGCACCAGCGCCAGGTTGCGCTTGAGCGCGATCTCGACCGCCTGGTCGAGGCTGAGGTTCCACTGGTTGTTGCGGATGTCGGGATTGAGCTCCCGCGAGTCGGGGTTGAGGTCCCAGACGTTGACCTCGATCCGCCACGCCGGCCAGCACGATCGGCGACGTGCCGCCGCCGCCGCGGATCGAGGTCAACGTCTGGGACCTCAACCCCGACTCGCGGGAGCTCAATCCCGACATCCGCAACAACCAGTGGAACCTCAGCCTCGAC
>JASLEW010000144.1 GCA_030150965.1 Thermoanaerobaculia bacterium
TCGATGAGCCGAAAGACGATGCGCCGCTCCGCCATCTCTGCCACCGCCTGGCTGCCGCTCACCCTCGCCGCCGCCCTGGTGGCGGCCCCCGCCGCGACCGTCCGCGGCGCCGACCAGCCGGCCGAGATGATCCCGGTGATCCCGACACCGGCCAACATCGTCGCCCATCACGTGCCGGC
The DNA here is from genome assembly GCA_030150965.1 of Thermoanaerobaculia bacterium. GTDB lineage: Bacteria > Acidobacteriota > Thermoanaerobaculia > Multivoradales > UBA5704 > JASLEW01. Next base: position 180 of record JASLEW010000144.1, read on the forward strand.
CATACCCCGCAGCGAGACCGAGGGTCTGGAGCCCTACGAGAACATGCGCGCCGCGGGCTTCGCCGATTGGGATCCGGGCGCGCGGCGGATGCTGGTGCTCACCCGCTTCGCGCAGGCCACGCAGCTGCACGAGGTGGCGATGCCGCTCGGCGACCGCCGCCAGCTCACCTTCTACAGCGAGCCGGTGACCGGCGGCGCCTACCGCCCGGGCAACCCGGCGCAGATCGCCTTGTCGATCAACCAGGGCGGCGCCGAGAACTTCCAGCTGCTGCTGCTCGACCGCCACAGCGGACGGGCGCAGCGCTTCAGCGACGGCGTCCACCGCTACGAGTCGCCGCTCTGGTCGCATTCCGGAAAGTGGCTCGCCTACGTCAGCAACGCCCGCAACGGCCGCGACTTCGACCTCTACGTCGGCGACCCCGGGCAGGCCGGCAGCGAGCGGCGCGTCGCCGAGCTGCGCGGCCAGTGGGCGCCGCTCGACTGGACGCAGGACGACCGGCGCCTGCTCCTCAACCAGTACATCTCCGCCGCCGAGTCCTACCTGTGGTCGGTCGATCTGGCCTCGGGCCGCCTGACCGCCCTCACGCCGCGCCGCTCCGCGGCGTCCGTCTCCTACCAGGGCGGCCGCTGGGCCGCGGGCGGCGCGTCGGTCTTCACCACCAGCAACCGCAGCGGCGAGTTCCTCCGCCTGGTCCGCCTGGACCCGCCGGCCGCGGCAGCCCGGTCCAACGCCGCGGCGCCGGCGCCTCAGGCGGCGGGCATGGTGCCCGCGGCGGTCCAGGACAGCGCCGAGACGGTGATCTCCGGCAGCATCCCCTGGGACGTCGAGGCGTTCGACCTGTCGAGCGACGGCCGGGTGCTGGCGTTCCTGGCCAACGAGGACGGGATCAGCCGGATGCATCTCCTGGATGCCGGCAGCGGCCGGGAGCTGCCCTCTCCCGATCTGCCCCCGGGAGCCGCCGGCGCGATGCGCTTCCGCCCCGGCAGCCATGAGCTGGCAGTGGCGATCAGCTGGGCCCACGCGCCGTCCGACATCTACTCCTACGATGCCGACAGCCGCCAGCTCGCGCGCTGGACGGAGAGCGAGACCGGCGGCCTCGACGCCGAGCGCTTCGCGGTGCCGGCGCTCATCCACTACCCCACCTTCGACACCCTGCCCGACGGCAGCCGCCGCATGATCCCGGCCTTCGTCTACCGGCCCGACCCACGGCGGTTCCCCGGCCGCCGGCCGGTGATGCTCAGCGTCCACGGCGGCCCCGAGGCGCAGGCGCGTCCCACCTTCCAGGGGAGCGGCAACTACACCGTCGACGAGCTCGGGGTGGCGGTCGTGGTGCCCAACGTGCGCGGCTCGGCCGGCTACGGCAAGAGCTACCTGGAGCTGGACAACGGCATGAAGCGCGAGGACTCGGTCAGGGACCTGGGCGCCCTGCTCGATTGGATCGCCACCCAGCCCGACCTCGACGCGTCGCGCGTCATGGTGTCCGGCGGCTCCTACGGCGGCTACATGACGCTCGCCGCGCTCACCCACTACAGCGCGCGCCTCGCCTGCGGCTTCGACGCCGTCGGCATCAGCAACTTCGTCACCTTCCTCGAGCACACGCAGGAGTACCGCCGCGACCTGCGCCGCGTCGAGTACGGCGACGAGCGCGACCCGAAGATGCGCGCCTTCCTGGAGAGCATCGCCCCGGCCCGCCACGCCGCCGACATCCGCAAGCCGCTCCTGGTGGCGGCCGGCGCCAACGATCCCCGGGTGCCGGTCACCGAGTCGGACCAGATCGCCGCCGCGGTCGAGGCCAACGGCGTGCCGGTCTGGTACGTGGTGGCCAAGGACGAGGGCCACGGCTACCAGAAGAAGGACAACGTCGACTACCTGCGCACGGTGTCGATCGCCTTCATGAAGACCTACCTGCTGGGAACGCCGCCCGGCGGAGGGACCGGCGCCAGCCGGCGGTAGCGGTAGAGGAAGGCGCCGGGGCCCGACCCAGCGCGGCTGATTGGAAGGCGCCGGGTCCCAGCGCGGTTGATTGGAAGGCGCTGGGTCCCGGCGCCTACTGCGCGCCGGCGGCGCGCTGCGGGCCGCGCACCGCGACGCGGTTCCTGCCGCTGCGCTTGGCGAGCAGCAGCGCGGCGTCGGCCGAGTGGAAGAGATCCTGCGGGCTGGTCATCTCCGGCGCCAGCTCGGCGACGCCGAACGAGCAGCGCACGGTGATCTTGAGATCGCCGTAGCGGTGGTCGTAGCCCTCGATGCGGTCGCGCAGCTTGACCGCCAGCGTCTCGGCGCCGTGGATGCTGGTCTCGGGGACCAGGATGGCGAACTCGTCGCCCCCCACCCGCGCCAGGACCTCCTCCGGCCGCGTCAGGTCCCGGGCGAGCGACGCCACCTGCTTGAGCACGAAGTCGCCGCACAGGTGGCCGTAGCTGTCGTTGATCTGCTTGAACTCGTCGAGGTCGAACAGCACCAGCGACAGCGGCCGGTGGTGGCGGACGGCGCGCGCGAACTCGCGCTGCACCTCCTCCTCGTACTTGCGCTTGTTGAAGATCTCGGTGAGGCCGTCGCGCGCCACGAGCTCGTAGATCGCCAGGTGGTAGGCGCTCTCCACGTCCTGCTCGTGCAGGAACTTGAAGTGCACCGCGGCGGTCTGGAAGCGGTCGCCGCTGCGCAGCACCGTCCGCCCCTGGATGGGCTGGCCGTTGACGAAGGTGCCGTTGGTCGAGCCCAGGTCCTCGATGGTGACCACCGGGCCGGCGTAGCGCAGCCGCGCGTGCTTGCGCGAGATCGACATCACCTCCGGCAGGCTCACCCCGACCGCCGGGGAGCGGCCGATCTCCAGGGTCGTGCCCGGCGACAGCCGGTAGCGCGATCCCAGCCGCTGCGAATCCGGATGGGCGATGAGGATGACGTCGGCCTCCGACTCGGCCACCGCGATGCCGCGCTCGATGCGCTCGCGCGTGGAGGTCTCGAAGGTCTGGGTGGTGCCGCTCTCCTGCAAGGCGGAGAGGTCGATGCCGTCGGTATCGGGCTCCAATTCGAATCCGCCCTTGGTCTCAGGTGCGTCTGGAGCGTCGTCCATGGTTCCCGGGCGCGCGCCTCGTGATTGGAGATCTGGGATCTTCATGGCCGGGAACGGACCGGCCCCCCTGCCGCCTCGCTTCGCCAGGCTGCCGATGGAGGAAAAATGCTAACACTGACGCTAACGGCCGTCAAATCAGGCAGTTTGGCGAGGTGGGGAGCAGGGCCCCGCCACCGGCTCGGCCGCGCCGCCCTCAGTTGAGCGCGCTGGTGTCTCCCACGCCGCAGAGGTTCCCCTGGGCGTTGCGGTACTGCTTGCTGCTGCCGTTGACGGTGTCGGTCAGGGTGATGGTGTAGGCCACGTCGCTCAGGGCGCCGTAGAAGAACCAGAACTTGCCGGTCAGCGCGCGGCCGTCGATCACCTTGACCACGAGGTCGAGGGCCTGGGGATCGAAGAAGGCGAAGGTGCCGGTCTCGTCGGAGAGCGACGCGGCGGTGCCGGTGCCGGTCATCCCCTGGCTGCTCCAGGTGACGCTGACCTGGAAGCGGCCGGCGAGCAGGCACAGGTCCTGATCGGACGCCGTGCAGCTGCCGGCGGCGCCCTCCCCTGCCGTGGCCGCTGCCGCCGGGGAGGCAAGGGCCGAGCGCTCGCTGGACAGCCCGTCGGGCAGGGCCTTGAGGGTGAACCAGCGCGGCGCCTCCGGGGCCGGCCCCCGGGCCCGCGCGTCGAGCGCCAGGGCCGCCGCTTCGCCGGCGAACGTCCCTCCGCCGCCCGCCGGCGCGGAGCCGCCGTCCACGTTACCGGCGCCAGCGGCGCCGGCGGCACCGAAGGTGCTGGTGTCGGCGCCGCCGCAGAGGTTGCCCGGCGGGTTGTAGTAGGTGGCGACGGTGCCGCGCAGCAGGTCGGTGGCGGTGATCCAGTACTCGACCGTCGACAGCGCGCCGTAGAAGAACCAGAAGCGGCGGTTGACCGAGCGGGCGTCGAGCACCTTGATCACCAGCTCGGTGTTGGCGGCGGAGAAGAACCAGAAGGTGCCGGTCTCGTCGGTGCCCGGCACGGCGACCCCGAAGCCGGCGTCGTTGCTCTGCGGGTCGTGCCAGCTGACGGTGACCGCGAAGCGCCCCCCCTGGAGGGCGAGCGTCCGCTCGGCGGCGCTCGGCGCCGCATCGACCGTCACCTGCCGCGTCAGCTCGTCGCCGAACCAGGCCACGCCTTCGCGCAGCATCTGCCAGTGGGTGGTGTAGGTGCCGGGCGCGGCGGGC
>JASLEW010000246.1 GCA_030150965.1 Thermoanaerobaculia bacterium
CCCTCCCGCCGGCGGCGGACCGCGGCGGGAGGGCCACCCGCGGCCGGCGAGCCCGGCGCGACCGGCAGCTCGCTGCGCAGGATCAGCAGCTGGTCGCCGATCTCCCAGGTGAGGCCGCAGGCGCCGCGCCGGCGAGGCGCCGCCTCGCTGGCTCCCCAATCGCGTCGAGGGTCGCATCCCACCTCGACCTCGACCTCGCCGGCCACGCACTCGGCGCAGCGCAGCAGCTCGTGCTCGGGCAGCAGCTCGCCGCGGCGCCCGTCCTCGGCGGCGACGCTCATCGCGTCGGTGAGGCGGAGGACGCCGGTCGGGGTCTCGAAGGTGGTCTCGAGCACATTGGTGTGATCCAGGTAGCGGCGGCGGGCCGCGAACGTGCCCGCCGGCCGGACGAAGAACCGGCCGCCACGCTGCGCGTCGAGCAGCGCGGCGAAGACCGCGGGGCTGTCGAAGCGCGGCAGGCAGAAAAAGTCGACCGATCCGCGGCGCGACACCAGGGCGGCGGTGCGGCAGTCGCCGATCAGCGCATAGTCGTGGATGGGCTCATAGGCCGCCGGGTCGGGAGCGCTGGACATGGCCGTCCCCGCCGCGGCTGCAAGCGGCGCGCCACGGGGGGGAAGCAGAGGCGGTTCCGTTCGCAGGCGGCGCGGCCGGGGTGGCCGGGGACGGCCCGCCCGCGGGCGGCGTGGCCGGTGCGCGGGGTGGCGAGGGGGGGGCCGAGACGAAGAAACGGTCGCGCAGCGGGCTGTGCAGGCTGACGGGGACCACGTCCTCGGGCCGTACCGCGACCGGCTGCTCCAGACGCAGGGTCCCGGCGTCCACGGCGCGGAGCACGGCCATGGCGATCGGCAGCTTGTAGACGCTCTGCATGGGAAAGCGGCCGGCGTCGTGCAGCCCCGCCGCCTCGCCCGTCTCCAGGACCATCGCCGCGGCCCCGACGCGCCCCCGGGCATCCAGCGCGATGGCGGCCATCTGCGCCGCCAGGTCCCCGCGGGCGGGGGCAGGCACGGCGGCTCCGGCAGCCTGACCGGCGCCTGCCGGCCGCGGGCCGCCGGCGAGGCAGGGAAGGGAGAGGAGGCAGGAGAGGAGAGTGGCGCCGGTGGTGGCGATCCGCCCTCTGTTCCGGGAGGGCCAGGGTGAAGCCTCCCGGTCCGGGGCCTGACTGGAAAGGCTGGTGTGGATGGAGCCGCTCATTGCCCGCACGGCGAGTGCCGAAGTAGCATGCCCCACCTTACCTTCACCGGAGAGGAGATTGCCATGAGGGGATTCCGCGGAGCTCTGCTCGCCGTCCTGATCCTGGCCTTGGTCGCGGCCGGTGCGCCAGTCATGGCTGCGCACGGCCAGGGTGCCGCCCCCGCCGCTGCTGAAGGCCAGCCCGCTGCATCCGCGGGCGCCGCCGCGGGCACCCCGGCGCCGGCCACCGCGGCCTCGGCGACCGCTCCGGCGCCGGCAGCCCCTCCGGCCGGCGCGGTCCCGCCGGCCCCGGCCGCGCCGGGCGCCGAGCAGCTGCCGCCCGGGATGACCCGCTACTACATGGTCTTCCTGCGGCGCAGCGGCAAGCCCAAGCCGCCCGACCTGGACAGGATCATGGAGGGGCACATGGCCAACATCCGGCGCCTGGCGGCCGAGAAGAAGCTGCTCCTGGCCGGCCCCTTCATGGACCAGTCGGGGACCGGCTCCCTGGCCGGGGTCTTCATCTTCGCCGCCGGCAGCCTCGACGAGGCGCGCCGGTGGACGGAGACCGATCCGGCGGTGGTGGCGGGCCGCTTCACCTTCGAGGTCGTCCCCTGGCTCGGCCCCAAGACCCTGTCGCGCGTGCTCGAGCCCTGAGCCCGGGCAGGCGGCCCCGGCCTCTCGCCGCCGGCCTGGAGCCGGCGGCGAGCCGAGGGGGTTTAGCGGATCGTCCGGGCCGTGAGCTCGCCGATCTGCGACCAGGGCAGCACGTGCAGGGTGCCGCCGTCGCGTTCCTGGCCACGGCTGCCTCCGAAGACCAGCCAGGCCTCGCCGCCGGTCTGTCCCGAGACCTGCCGCCAGCCCTCGATGGCGCGGAAGAAGTCCTGCGCCACGGTCTGGCCGGACTTGATCTCGACCGGGATCAGGGTCATGCCCTGTTCGATGAGGACGTCCACCTCGTGGCCGCTGCGGTCGCGCCAGAAGAAGAGGTTCGAGCCCAGCCCGCGGTGGAAGCGCGCCTTGAGCAGCTCGGCGACCACCCAGGATTCAAACAGGGGCCCGCGGTAGCTGTGGATGGCGAGCTGCTCGGCGCTCTGGATGCCCAGCAGCCAGGCGGCGAGCCCGGTGTCGTAGAAGTAGAGCTTCGGCGTCTTCACCAGCCGCTTGCCGAAGTTGCCATGGAAGGGCTGAAGCAGGTGGAGGATGCCGCTGGCTTCGAGCACCGACAGCCAGGAGGATGCGGTGTTGTGGGTGATGCCGCAATCGGCCGCCAGCCCCGACAGGTTCAGCATCTGGGCCGTGCGGGCCGCGCACATGCGCAGGAAGCGTTGGAAGGCGGAGAGGTCGCGGATGTTGACCATCTGGCGCACGTCCCGCTCCAGGTAGGTGCTGACGTAGTTCTTGTACCAGATCGCCGGGTCGAGCTGGCGGTCGTAGACCGGGGGATAGAGCCCCTGGAAGAGAAGGTCCTCGACCGTAGAAGGCGCCAGCGCCGCCGCACCCAGCTCAGCCAGGCTGAAGGGCAGCAGGGTCAGCAGGGCCATCCGGCCGGCGAGCGTCTGCGTGACCCGCGAGAGGAATCCGAGCTGTTGCGAGCTGGTCAGGACGAAGAGCCCGGTGCGGCCGTCCCTGTCCACCCGGGTCTGGAGATAGGAGAAGAGCGACGGGCTGCGCTGCACCTCGTCCAGCACCGCTCCGTCCGGGAACTGGCCGAGGAAGCCACGCGGATCGGAGTCGGCGTACGCGCGCTCGTCCAGATCCTCCAGCGAGACATAGGGCTTCCCGGGGAAGACCTGAAGGGCGAGGGTGGTCTTTCCGGACTGGCGGGGGCCGGTGATGCCCACCACGGGATAGCCCCGGGAGAGTCCCTCGAGGACGGACGCGGCGTCGCGTGGTACGCGCACCGCGCCATGGTAGCGCCTGGCGGCAAATTGTCAATTGAATTGCCAATTTGCCGCCAGGCGGCGGTGGGGAAGGAGAAGCTCGGCCGGATCAGCCCTGCGCCTGCGCCGGCCGGTCCCGGACGAGCTGGGGCTCGGCCACCTGGGGGGGCTTGGGAGGCGGCTGCCGGGCGGGCTCGTGGTGCGGCAGGTGCGGCGGCGGCTTGGCGGCCGAGCCGCGGGTGATGAGGGCCACGCCGCTCAGGATCACCACCGCGCCGGCCAGGGTGCCGGCGGTCACCGTCTCGCCCACCAGCGCCCAGCCGAGCAGGACCGCCACCACCGGGTTGACGTAGGCGTAGGTCGAGACCAGGACCGGCGAGGCCGCGCGCAGCAGCCAGGTGTAGGCGGTGAAGCCGACGAGCGAGCCGCAGACGATCAGATAGAGGTAGGCCATGGCCGAGGTGGTCGAGATGCCGGCCAGGTCGAGGCGGGCGGTCTCGCCGGTCAGCAGGCCCATGAGCGACAGCAGCCCGCCGCCGCAGAGCATCTGCATGGCGGTGGCGAGCAGCGGCGATCCCGGCAGCTGCGCGCGCTGGACGTAGACCGAGCCGCCGGCCCAGCTGACGGCGGCGAGCAGCAGGGCCGCCGCGGCCACCCGGTCGACGGTGCCGGCGCCGCCCGCGGGCCGCACCAGCAGCGCGAGGCCGGCGAAGCCGAGGAGCAGGCCGGCCACCACGCTCGGCCCGGGGCGCGTGCCGCCGCGCCGCAGCCAGGCGAAGATCACGATCCACATCGGCTCGGAGCAGATCAGCAGCGCCGCCATGCCCGAGCTCACCCGCTGCTCGGACCACACCACGCCGCCGTTGCCGATCGCGAGCAGCAGCAGGCCGATGACCGCCGCCGAGCGCCAGTGGACCAGGAGCGGCCGGCCGGCGCCGCGCAGCCGGGCGAAGGCGTAGAGGATGACGCCGGCGGTCAGGTAGCGCGTGCCCGCCATCAGGAAGGGCGGGATGGTGGCGATGGCCAGCCGCATCGCCAGGTAGGTGCCTCCCCAGAGGACGTAGACCAGGAGGAGGGCGCAGGCGATGCGCCAGGTGGACGCCGGGACCGCCGGATGCAGGCCGGCGCCGGCCCGCGGCGCCGCGGCCGGGCCGCCGCCCGTTGCCGGAGCCGTGGCCGGTAGCGGAAGCGAGCCGGAGCTCATGGCTCGGCTCCGTGCCGCCGCGCGCCGCCGGCGGTGCCGGCGCTCTCCGCTCCGGCGGCCACGAGGGGGCCGGAGGCCGCCGTCCCCTGGGCGGGAGAGGGCTCCCGGCCGCCGCCAACGGCCACCACGCCCGCCCGCCCGGCTGCCTCGGCCACCGGGATCGCCTCGGCCACCAGCGCTGGGGTCACCGGGACCGCCGGGCTCGCCGGGACCGCCGGGACCGCCGGGGTCGCCCTCGTCGCCGGGATCGGCTCGGTGCCGGCGGGCGCCGCCAGGGCCGTGGCGAGGGCGGCGCCGAGCGGCAGGCGGTTGGTCTCGTGCAGGGTCTCGAGGACGACCGTCGTGCGGGTGAAGACCACCCCGCCGATGGCGCCGATGCGCTCGCGCAGGAGCTGCCCCAGGGTGCGCGCGTCGCGCACCCGCACCTTGAGCAGGAAGCAGTCCTCGCCGGCGATGTGATGCACCTCCTGCACGCCCTCGACCTCGGCGAGGAGCTGTCCGGTGCGCAGCTCGCTGCTCATGTCGCTGCTGCGGACGGCGACGTAGGCCAGGAGGCCGAGACCGAGGGCCTCGGGGTCGAGGCGGGCCTCGTAGCCCTGGATGACGCCGCGCGACTCCAGCTTGCGGATGCGCTCCAGGATCGCCGAGGGGGCCATCCCCACCTGGCGCGCGATCTCGGCGTTCGAGATCCGCGCGTTATGCTGAAGGATCGTCAGGATCTCGCGGTCAGTTTCGTCGATCATACGGCCAAGCTCCTCTCACGACGACACGATACCGCATGGGGTCCGGCTTGTAAACAGGTTGTTCGGCAGTTTTGCCTTGCTGACGTCCAATCGTTCGTTGCCGGCGGCCATCAGGGGCATGATACGGGCAAAAAGCGGCCGGTTATCCGATGAATCAACCACCCGGCAGCACCAGGGGGATGCGGCTCTCGGCCTCGGCGGCGAAGGGATCGTCGACCTGGCCGCGGCGGTGGCGCAGCAGGGCGGCGTGGGCGATCATCGCGGCGTTGTCGCCGGCATAGAGGAGCGGCACCAGCCGCAGCTCCCAACCCCGCCGCGCGCTCCAGGCCGGCAGCTCGCGCCGCAGCAGGCGGTTGGCGGCGGCGCCCCCCGACACCGCCAGCAGCGGCGCGCCGCCGTCCTCCCGCGGCGCCGCTCCGCCGGCCTCTCCAACCGCCGGGCGGCGCGCCGCCAGGCGGTCCAGGCGGTCGAGCACCTGGGCGACCGCGGCGGCACGGAAGGCGGCGAGCAGGTCGAGAGCCGGCTGCGGCAGCTCCTCTCCTCCTTTCCCTCCTTCCCCTCCTTCCCCTTCGCTGCCTCTCCCGCCGGAATCGAGCGGGCCGAGCCGACGCTCCAGGCGCTCGATCTCGGTCAGCGCCTGGCTCTTGAGGCCGGAGAAGGAGAGGTCGAGGGTGCCGCCGCAGGCCGGAACCGGCAGGCGCAGGGCGCCGGGGTCGCCCAGCTCCGCCAGCTCATCCACCCGCGGGCCCTGGGGGTAGGGGAGGCCGAGGCGCTTGCCCACCTTGTCGAAGACCTCGCCGAAGGCGTCGTCGCGCGTCTCGCCCAGGGTGGCGACGCGGCCGTCCTCGACCGCGAACAGGCTGCTGTGCCCGCCCGAGAGGACGAGGCCGTGGAACCGCGGCGGCGGCACGGCCGCGGGCTCGGCCGCGGCGCCGGTCCCGGGGTGCAGAAAGGGGGAGTAGAGGTGACCTTCCAGGTGGTGCACGGCGTGGAACGGCCGGCCGAGCCCGAAGGCCAGCGCCTTGCCGACCGAGAGGCCGACGAGGAGCGCGCCCACCAGGCCCGGTCCCCGCGTCGCGGCGATCACGTCCAGCTCGCCGCCCAGGCCCCGGCCGCCGCCCGCCGGCAGGCCGGCCGCGGCGAGCGCCGCGGCGCTCACCGGCAGCCAGTTGGCGAGGTGCTCGCGCGAGGCGATCTCGGGCACCACGCCGCCATAGGGGCGGTGCGCCGCGAGCTGGCTGGAGACCACCGACGACAGGACCCGCCCGAGGCCGTCGAGGACGGCGCAGGCGGTGTCATCGCAGGAGGTCTCGATGCCGAGCACCACCGGAGGGTGCGGCGGGCACGGCCGGCGGCGCGGTGGGGCGGGCGTGCAGGGCGGCGGCGACTGCATCCGGACACTCTACGCCGCCCATCGCCGTCGTGCCGCGCCGGACGAAAGGCAGGAGCGGCTAGCCGGCGGCCGGCGGAGCTTCCCCACCCGCGGCCGGTGCGGCGGCGCCTGCGGCGTCCGCGCCAGCGGCGGTCTCGGCGGTCGGGATCTCGATCGGCTCGTAGACCGGGATCTCGAACTCCAGCGTCTCGTGGCAGAAGCGCTTCCAGTCGTCGGTGACGTTGTCGAAGATGATGTTCTCATCCTTGAAGATGCCGTCGGTGACGATGTAGTTCTCCTGCAGGTAGAGGATCGACTCGTCGTCCAGCGTGCGGTCGACCTCGACCTCCTTGCCGCCGACCTCCTGCTTGTCCTTGCGCACGTTGGCCGCGTTCTCGGTCCACCCCGGGTACTGGCGGAACTGCTGTGCCAGGTACGCCTTGCAGTAGTTGCCCATCTCCATCTCTCGGTCCTCCTGGTTCTTCAGCTGGCGAATCGCCCGGCGGTGCCGCCGAGCCCTGATCTGTCGCAAGATCAGGTGCTGGGGTGGCCGCCGAACGTGACAGGGCTGATAGAGTACCCTGCTTTCGCCCGGGGGCGCCACGCCCGCGGCGGCCACGGCCCACCACATCACGGAGAGGCCCATGTCGGATCGGTCGAATCGCTCCAGCCTGCTGACGCTGTCCGACCTCGAACCCGGCCAGCTGGCCGGCCGGCGCGTCTTCGTGCGCGTCGACTTCAACGTCCCCCTGTCAGCGGCCGGCGAGGTGCTCGACGCCACCCGCCTGGAGGAGGCGCTGCCCACGATCCGCGAGCTGACCGCCGCCGGCGGCCGGGTGGTCCTGGCGTCGCACTGCGGCCGGCCGAAGGGCGCCCCCGACCCGCGCCACAGCCCGCGCCACCGGGCGCAGGC
>JASLEW010000264.1 GCA_030150965.1 Thermoanaerobaculia bacterium
CGGCGCCGGCGTCCGGCGCTGCCGGCGCCCCTGGCCCGCGCCCGCCGCCGCGAGCCCTTCGCCCTCGCCCCCTCCGGCCTGCCGGAGGCCGCGATCGTGTGGAAGAACCTGCTGCTCGGCAGCCGCGCGCCGCTCCACCGCCGCCTGGCGCTGGCGGCGGCCCCCGGGGCCGCGGTATGGGCGCTGGGCACCGCGCTCGGTGCGGCACCCGCCCTCACCGTCTCCGCCGCCCTCACCGGCTGGATGCTGATGGCGCTGCTCCCCCTGACCGCCGGCCTCGGCCCGCGCCACGACCTGCGCCACGATCTGCTGCACGTGGAGCTGCTGCGCCCCTGGCCGGTGGCGGGATGGCGCCTGGTGGCCGCCGAGGTCCTGGCGCCCGCCCTCAACACCCTCACCTGGCTGCTGGCCGGCTGGAGCCTGGTGCTGGGCGCGGCGCTCGCGGCGGCCGGCCGGCAGCAGCCGGGCCAGAGCGATCCGCTCGGGCTCGCCCTCCATGCCGAGGGGCTGCGGGGCGCCGCTGCCGGCGGCGCCCTCTACCTCACGTTCGCGCTCTCGCTCGCGCTGCTCATCCTGGGCGCGGCGCTGGTCCTCGTCGGCGTCTCCCTCCAGAACCTGGGGGTGCTGGCGCTGCCCGGCTGGATCTCCTTGGGAGCGGAGCCGCGCGGCCGCTCGTCGCTCGCCGGCCAGCGGATCCTGGTCCTGCTCGCCCAGCTCGTGGCCCTGGCCCTCGGCCTGGTGCCGGCCGCGCTCCTGGTCGGCCTGGCCCTGCTCGCCGGCCGCTGGGCGGGCCTCGCCCTCGCCCCCTGGCAGGCGCCGCTCCTTGCCCTCCTCGCCGCCCTGCCGCTGCTCGCCGAGGCGGCCCTCCTGGTGCGCCTCGGCGGCGCCCTGTGGGACCGCCTGGACCCCGCCGAGGAGCTGCTCAACCCCGAGGCCGTCTAGCCGCGGGGCGAACGCGGATTTCCATCAGCCGGCGAGGCCCCGCGCGCAGCGGCGCGGTTGAACCTCCGGCGGCCGGCGCGGCACGGACCCCGCGGGCGGTGCCCGCACCCGGCCGGCGGGATCCCCTGCGGCGGCCCGGCGGCGCCCGCTATACTACGCGGCAGATGGCGCAGCACACGGCAGGCGTACCTCGGCCGCTGACCATGGAGACCGATCGCATGAGCCAGTCCCCTCGCACCCTCTCCACCCTCGCCCTCCTGCTGGCGCTCGCGCTCGCCGCGCCGCCCCTGGGCGCCACCTGTGGCGGCGGCGGCGGCGGCGGCATGGGCGGGGTCCGCGGCGGCATGCCGGGCGGCGGCGGTCTGGGCAGCGCCAGCACGAGCCTGTCGCCGGCCACCTACAACGTCCCCTGGAACGTGCTGCGCAAGGGCGAGGAGGCGCCGCCGCCGATCGCCGCGCCGGGCGGCGCGCCGGTCGACAACCTGATCCTCTACTGGTTCCCCACCTCGCCGCAGGAGGCCAAGCAGTCGGGCCTCCAGGTGTCGCGCGACCTGACCCTGGCGACCGCGCGCTGCGTCACCCTGGCGATCGTCACCTCGGACAACGACGAGCTGCGCGGCCGCTTCCCCGCCGCCGGCGCCGGCGGCGCCACCCCCTACGTCGTCCTCGCCGACGCCTCGGGCAAGGAGCTGGGGCGGATCAACGCCGAGTCGGCCGGCAAGCTCAAGCCCGCCATGGTCGAGAAGCTGGTCGACGGCGAGCTCAGGAGCCGCGAGGCCGGGCTGGACCGCGACCTCCAGGCCGCGCGCGACCACGAGAAGCAGGGCGACGTCGAGGGCGCCGCCACCCTCTACCAGCACGTCTGGGCGGAGCGCTGCCTGGTGCCCGGGAAGCTCCCCAAGAAGGCCGCCGAGGCGCTCAGGAAGCTCGGCCGCCCGGTGCCCCAGGACACCGTCTCCTGGCTCGGCGCGCCGGCCACCCCCACGCCGGCGCCGCGGCGCGCCACCGGCGCGGCCAGAGCTTCCGGCACCGCGCCGGCCGCGGCCCTCCCGGCGATCGAGCGCACGATGAGCGCCGGCCTCGCCGCCGAGGATGCCGGCCGCTACCTCGCGGCGCGCGCCCTCTACGCCCGCGCCCACCGGCTCGACCCGGCCGACCCGGTGCCGCTGCGCTACCTGGGCGAGCTGTACCGCCACCACACCGGCGACTGGGTGGCGGCGCGGCGGGTGTTCCAGCAGATCCTCGCCATGCCCGCCGATCCGGTGTCCCGCGCCGTGGCGCTGCACGGCCTGGGCAAGATGACCATCCACGACGGCGACTTCGCCGCCGGCCTGGCGCTGATCGAGCGGTCGATCGCCACCTACCCGCTCCCCCTCGCCTACCGCAACCTCGCCGTCTACTGGAACTCGGAGGGCCAGGTCGAGAAGGCGCAGGGCTACGCCGAGAAGGCGCTGGCGCTCGATCCCGACGATCCCTACACCCAGGTCTTCGTCGCCGCCTTCACCGCCGAGGACGGGCGCCGCGAGGAGGCGCTGCGCGTCGCCCACGCCAACGAGGACCTGCTCGCCGCCTCCTACAACCTGGCGGCCATCCAGTGCCTGCTCGGCCACCGCGACGAGGCGCTCGCCCTGCTGCGCCGCCACTTCTACGACTACGAGCGGTTCGACGCCGTGCGCTCCAAGGAGATGAAGGAGGCGCGCGAGGACATCGTGTTCACCGCGATCAAGCAGGACCCCGAGTTCATCGCCCTGACCGCCGGGGCCGAGGTGGCGAGGACCGCGGGCGCCGCCCAGGCCATGCCGGGCGCCAAGGCGCCGACCCCATGAGGCGCGGCATGAGGCGCGGCGGTCCGGTGCTCGCCGCCGGCCTCTCGCTTCTCGCCGCCGCGGTGGCCGGCGCCACGGCCGGCGCCACGAGC
>JASLEW010000266.1 GCA_030150965.1 Thermoanaerobaculia bacterium
GGGCGCCGGCGTCAGGCCGTCCCGGCGGGGGCGGCCCGCTCGGCGCCCTGACTCTCCTGCCCCGCGCCGTGCCGGGCGCGGGCGCGCTACAGCACCTGCACCCGCGGCCCGCGATCGCCGAGCCGCTGGGCGAGGCTGGCGTCGCAGGTCCAGAGCTCCGTGCCGAGGCGCTCGGCGAGCGCCAGGTAGTGGGCGTCGTGGGCGGCCGGCAGATCGAGCGTCCAGGCCAGCTCGGCGGCGCGGCGCACGAGCGGCAGGTCGCCCACCAGCTGGACCTGCATCTCGACCAGCTCCTCCAGGCTGGCGGCGAGGATCTGCGGGCCGAGCTGCCGCTCGCGGGCGCTGCGGTGGAGCGCCGCGGTGACCTCGTAGAGCAGCAGCGACGGGGCGTAGACCCGCCGGCCGGCATCCATCCACTGCCGCCAGAGGTCCACCGCCTCCGGATGGCCGGGCTGCAGCACCCGCACGATCAGGGATGCGTCAACGACGCAGGAGCTCGTCGAGTCGGTCGTCACGTTGTTCGCGGCCCTCCCGGAGCATGGCCACGGCGTCGGGAAGGGTGCGCTCTGCCAACCCGCCCTCCCAGAGGCTGTGCAGGGCGGCGATGCGCGCCTGCCAGTTGCGCGATTGGACCTGCGCCCCCAGGCGCTCGTAGTCCGCCATCGGCAGCATGACCGCGACGGCGCGCCCGCCGCGCTCGACCACCACCGTCTCGCCCTCCTCCTGCACCCCGCGCAGCAGCTGGCCGAAATGCACGCGCGCCTCGGTGGCGGAGACCCGCCGGGTCATGGCAGGAGGCTCCAAAGCTGGATGGTCCGAACGGAGGCGGCCGCGGCGTGGTGGAGGTGCGCCGTCGGTCGCGGATCAGAGGGCACTGCGAAGGCTGCGGCGCATGGCGGCACTCCTGGTCTCGCAACGACCAAGTCATTAAAGCGTCTCATTGAGAGGAGTGTCGCCAGCCCGGGCGTCGTGACAAGGCGGTACCGGCACGCCAATACGCGCTTGGCTATGGGTGCCGTGCCGCCCCGCCCGTGAGCTCGCCGCCGGCGGCCCGGCAGCTTGCGGGGGGATGCGTCATGCGGCCGGACAAGGGGGGACGGCGGCCGCGGCTCGCTTCATCTCGGTGTCTCGCGCATCACGCGCACCTTGCGTGCCCAGAAGCGCGAGCGCATCGACTTGACGCTCGCGATGCGCTCCTCGGCAACGCGGTGGGCGGCGGCGGTCGAGGGGATGCCGTGGGCGCGCGAGAGCTCGAAGATGCGGGTGGTGTTCTGGAAGAGGCCGCCCGCCATGCGCAGGGCGGTGTCGCGGTTGTAGCCGGTCAGCTCGCTGTAGACGTTGATCAGGCCGCCGGCGTTGAGCACGAAGTCGGGGGCATAGAGGATGCCGCGGTCGTGCAGGGCCTGGCCGTGGCGCTCCTCGTCGGCGAGCTGATTGTTGGCGGCGCCGGCCACGACCCGGCAGCGCAGGCGCGGGATGGTGTCGTCGTTGAGCACGGCCCCCAGGGCGCACGGCGCCAGGATGTCGCACTCGGTGCCCAGGATCTCGGCCGGCGCCACGATCTCGACGCCGTGCTCGTCGCGGGCGCGCGCCGCCGCCTCGCCGTCGATGTCGCTGCCGGCGATGCTGGCCCCCTCTTGCTCGAGGTAGCCGGCGAGGGCGAAGCCGACGCTGCCCAGGCCCTGGATGGCAACCCTCCGGCCGGCCAGTGACGGGCTGCCGAGCTGCCAGGCGGCGGCGGCCTTCATCCCCTGGAGGACGCCGAAGGCGGTCACCGGCGACGGGTCGCCGCCGCCGCCCTGGGCGGGGGAGACGCCGGTGACCCAGCGGGTCTCGGTGAGGATGTGCTCCATGTCCTCCATGTCGGTGCCCACGTCCTCGGCGGTGATGTAGAGGCCGCCCAGCGACTCGACGTAGCGGCCGAAGGTGCGCAGCAGCGCCTCGGTCTTGTCCCTCTTCGGGTCGCCGACGATGACCGCCTTGCCGCCGCCGAGGTGGAGGCCGGCGGCGGCGGCCTTGTAGGTCATGCCGCGCGACAGGCGGAGCACGTCGGTCAGCGCCTCGTCGAGGCTGCCGTAGGGCCACATGCGCACGCCTCCCAGCCCCGGCCCGAGGACGGTGGAGTGGAGGGCGATGATGGCCTGCAGGCCCACCTCGGGGCTGGAGCAGAACAGCACCCGCTCGTGTCCCATGCCCGCCATCTGCTGGAAGAGTTCCATCGTGCTCCCTTTCTGGCGTCCGCCGGCCGCCCCCCTGGTGAGGCGAGGGGAGGCCGCGAGGTCCGCGGCAGAGTCGGATGATTCAGCTGGCTCTCCCGGGACCGGCAGGCCCAAGCCGGACGGCAGGGCGAGCGCCGGCTGGAAGGGAGCGCCGGAACGAGGCCGGCGGCCGAGTTCCTTCAGGCGCCGGCTCCTCGCGGGGCGCGAGCGAGGGCGAGAGTGTAGCCCAGAAGCGGAGGAGCCGGCGCCTGAAGGAACTCGGCCGCCGGCCTCGTTCCGGCGCTCCCTTCCAGCCGGCGCTCGCCCTGCCGTCCGGCTTGA
>JASLEW010000288.1 GCA_030150965.1 Thermoanaerobaculia bacterium
GGGCGCCGGCGGCAGGGCGCGCCCGGCGGCTGGCGAAGCCGCCGCCGGGAGCGGGCGGGAGGCGGCGGCATGACCGGAGCCTGGGCCGAGCGCCTGGAGAGCGCCTGGGTGGAGCTGCGCGAGAACCTGCCGCGGGCGGTGCTGCAGACGCTGGGCGTGATCCTGGGGGTCGCCTCGGTGGTCGGCGGCCTCTCGATCTCCGACAGCCAGCGCCAGCGCTCGCAGGACCTGTTCGTGCGCATCGGCGGGCTCGACAAGCTCAACGTCCTGCCCTCGGCGGTGATCGACGACGGCTCGCCCTCCGCCCTCCAGGCGGCCAACCTGGGGCTGCGCGCCGACGACTCGGAGCGGGGCCGCGGCCTCTCCGCCGCGGTGGGCGGGGTCAACGTGCAGCGGCTGCTGCGCGCCCGCGTGCGCTCGGCCTACGCCGACCAGGAGCGGCAGGTGACCGGCATCGGCGGCGACTACCTGGCGATGAACGGCTACGACGTCGAGCAGGGGCGCGGCTTCGCGCCGCACGACCTGGAGACCGCGGCGCCGGTGGCCCTGCTCGGCAGCGGCGCCGCCGCCGACCTCTTTCCCACCGGCGAGGTGGTCGGCCGCACCCTGCGCATCGGCGACGTGCCGGTGACGGTGATCGGCGTGCTGCGCGAGAAGGTCTTCCGCTTCCGCGCCGGCCAGCACAACGTCTTCGCCTGGCGCAACCGGCTGGTGGCGGTGCCGGCGACCCTGGTCACCCGCCGCATGCAGGGGGACGCCTACCGGCGTCTCGACCGGGTGACGTTCCGCATCCCCGACCTCTCGGCCATGGCGCGCTTCTCGCGCTCGCTCGAATCGCTGCTCACCGAGAGCCACCGCCAGCAGCGCGACTTCCGCCTCGACGACGTGGCGGCGCGCCTCAAGCGGATGACCAGCCAGGGCGACGTCTACAACGTGGTGTTCCTGCTCTCCGGGGTGCTGGCGCTGATCGGCGGCGGCATGGTGAACGTCAACATCCAGATGGCCTCGCTCAAGGACCGGGTGCGCGAGGTCGGGGTGAAGATGGCGATCGGCGCCTCGGGCGGCGAGGTGTTCAAGGGCTTCATGACCGAGGCGCTGCTGATGACGCTCTTCGGCACCTGCCTCGGGCTCGTCTCCGGCGTGGTCTTCTCCAAGGTCATCACCGCCTCGATCGGCGTGCCGCTCGCCATCTCCGCCGCCTCGTTCGGCTGGGCGGCGGGGCTGGCCGGCGCCTTCGGGTTCCTGTTCGCGCTCTACCCGGCCTGGAAGGCGAGCCGGCTGTCGCCGATGGAGGCGCTGCGCTATGAGTGAGGCCCTGGTCCAAGGGCCGCTGGCGCTGGCGCGGCCGGCGCCCGCGGCGGCCGGCTCCGCGCTCCCCTCGGCCCTGGAGGCGCCGGCGATCCCGGTGGCCCCGCCGTTGGGCGCGGCGCGCCGCCGCGGCCTCGCCGCCCACCTCAACCTGGGGCTGGAGGTGGTCCTGGGCGGCCTGGTCGAGCTGTGGGCGCACAAGCTGCGCTCGCTGCTCACCCTGAGCCTCCTCACCCTGGGCGTCTTCGCCCTGGTGGTGATGACCTCGGTGCTCGACGGCATCATGGACAAGGTGTCCACCGGCTTTGCCGGCCTCTCCTGGGACGGCACGGTCGAGATCGCACCCAAGGACCCGAAGACCACCGAGGACCAGAAGCGCTTCGCGATGAGCCCGGGCCTGCGCTACGAGGACCTGCCGCGGCTGACCGCGCCGGTGCCCGAGATCGCCGGCTTCGTGCCGCGCGCTTGGCGCAACGTGCCGGTGCGCCTCCCCGCCGGCACCGAGAAGATCTTCGTCACCGGCGTCGCTCCCGACTACGCCCAGCTGATGAACCGGCCGATCGGCCTCGGGCGCGGGCTGACCGACGACGACGAGCGGCGGCGCTCGACGGTGGCGGTGGCCGGCGCCACCCTGGCCGCCAAGCTCTTCGGCGGCGCCGACCCGGTGGGGCGCGACGTGGTGGTCGAGGGCGTCAGCTTCCGCCTGGTCGGGGTCCAGGCCCCCGGGCAGATCTTCAGCGAAGACAACTACATGGACGCCAACGGGCTGCTCGTCCCGCTGACCACCTACATGGACCGCATCGACCCCGACCATCACCTGGCGAAGCTCGGGGTCAAGCTGCGCGCGAAGCGGGACCTGGACGAGGTCTCGGCGCTGCTCATCGGCCGGGCCAAGCAGGCCCACCACGGCATCGAGGACGTGGAGGCGGTGAACCTCGATGCCGAGATGGTGCGGCAGTACCAGAACTTCCTCGACGAGCTGCACGGCTGGAAGGTGGTCCTGTTCAGCCTCGCCGGCACCGTGCTGCTGGTGGGCGGCGTCGGGGTGCTGTCGGTGATGCTGATCTCGCTCGCCGACCGGCGCTACGAGATCGGCCTGCGCAAGGCGATGGGCGCGACCGATCCGCAGATCTTCACCCAGTTCCTGCTCGAGGCCCTGGTCCTCGCGGCGCTCGGCGCCCTGGCCGGCACCCTCGCCGGCAGCGCGCTCTGCCGCGCCCTCTCCGACAAGTTCCCCTGGGGGCTGGTGGTCAACCCGCTCGGCCTGCTCACCGCCTGGGCCACGGCGCTTCTGCTCGCGGTCTCCTTCGGCCTCTACCCGGCCGTCCGCGCCTCGCGTCTGTCGCCCATGGACACGATGCGGTAGCGGC
>JASLEW010000309.1 GCA_030150965.1 Thermoanaerobaculia bacterium
GCCGGCGGCGCCGCGGAGCCCGCAGAACCCGCGGAGCCCGCGGCGAGCGGCGACGGCGGGCCGCCGCCCTTCGTCCTGCTGTCGTCGACCGCCACCGCGGTGACCGGCGGCCTCGGCCAGCTCGACCTGGCGGCGGGCGGCGCCTACCTGGAGGCGCTGGCCGAGACGCCGGGCGAACCGGGCGGACCGCTGGTGCTCACCGCCCATTGGGAGCCCTATCAATGGGGCGGGTGGCTGGTGAAGTCGGTGGCCGGCGGCATGGCGGGCATCTCCGCCGCCGAGGTGGCGGAGGCGCTGCGCGTCAACGCCGTCGCCGAGGAGCGCAGCGGCGCGGCGCTGGCGCGGCTCCTGGCGCGCCCGCTGCCGGCGGTGGTGGTGGCGGCGCGCAGCCTGCACGGGCTGATCGCCGAGGCGGACAGCATCACCATGGACTCGTGGCAGTCGCCGGCCGGCCTGGGCGCCGCCGGGCTGGCCGGGAGCGTTGCCGGGGGGGCCCGCGGTCCCCGTCCGGAGCTGCCCACCCCCTACGAGGCGCCGCGCGATGAGCTGGAGGAGCAGCTCGCGGCGATCTGGCAGGAGCTCTTCGGCATCGAGCCGATCGGCCGCGACGACAGCTTCCTGGAGCTCGGCGGCCACTCGCTGCTGGCGATCCAGATCGTCACCCAGGTGCGCCAGGTGCTCGACGCCGACCTGCCGGTGACCGCGGTCTTCGAGGCCCCCACCGTGGCCCAGCTCGCCGCCGCCGTGCGCCAGGCGCGCGGCGAGGGCGACCCGGCGGCGCTCGAGGAGCTGCTGGCGATGATCGAGGGCCTGTCGGCCGACGAGGCGGCGGCACGCCTGGCGGAGCTGGCCGAGGCGGAGGCGTGAGATGAGCGTCGCCTCCCGCCTGGCCGGGCTCACGCCCGAGCAGCGGGCGCTCTTCGAGGCCATGCGCCGCCGCCGGCAGCCCGCCGCGCCGGCCCAGCCGCCGCCGGTGCGCGCGGTCTCCGGGCCGCGCGGGCTCGGCGACTGGCCGCTGTCGTTCGACCAGGAGCGGCTCTGGCAGCTGCACCAGGACGACCCCGGGCTGGTGGCGTGGAATGTCGATGCCGGCAGCCGGGTGACCGGCGCCCTCGACCTGCCGCGGTTCCTGGCCGCGGCCCGCCGCCTGGCCGAGCGGCACGCCGCCTGGCGCACGGTCTTTCCGCTCGTGGCAGGGCGGCCGGTGCAGCGGGTGCTGGCAAGCCTGCCCCCCAGCGCCTCGCTCATCGACCTCGGCGCGCTGCCCGCCGCCCGCCGCGCGGCGGAGGGCGAGCGCGTCCTTTACCACCACACGCGCCAGCCCTTCGACCTGGAGCGCGGGCCGCTGCTGCGCCTGGCGCTGGTGCGGCTGGCGCCGGCCGAGCACCTGTTCCTGGTGACCATCCATCACCTGGTGACCGACTGGATCACCTTCCAGATCTTCTTCCGCGAGCTGCTGCAGCTCTACGAGGGCAGCCGCGCCGGGAGCGCCCTGGAGAGCGTCGCCCTGCCTCCGCCGCCGGTGCAGTTCGCCGACTACGTGCTGTGGGAGCGCGCATGGTGGCAGGGTGAGACCCTGGCGGCGGAGCTTGCCCACTGGCAGCGGCAGCTGCAGGGCTTCCCCCTGGTGCTCGACCTGCCGGCCGACCGGCCGCGCCCGCCGGTGCAGAGCCAGCGCGGCGGCCTCCACCGCGTGCGCGCCGGCGCCGAGCGCACCGCCCGGCTGCGCGCGCTGGCGCGGCGCGAGGGGGTGACGATGTTCATGGCCGCCCTGGCGGCGGTCTACGCCCTGCTCTGGCGGCTGACCGGGCGCGAGCGCCTGGTCGTCGGCTCCAACAGCGCCAACCGCGCGCGCCCCGAGCTGCAGCCGGTCGTGGGCTTCTTCCTCACCCAGGTGCCGTTCGCCTGCGACCTCGGCGGCGATCCGACGTTCCGCGAGCTGCTGGCCCGCAGCCGCGCCACGGCGCTCGCCGCCTACTCCCACCAGAACCTGCCGTTCAGCCGGCTGATCGAGGCGGTGGGCGGCGCCGGCGCCGGCACCGCCGCCGACCGCGGCCGCAACCCGGTCGTCCAGGTGCTGCTGCTCATCCTGGAGGTCCAGGGCGCGGCCCGCACCGGCGAGCTGGCCTTCGAGCCGCTCACCATGTTCGACGGCAACTCGCGCTGGGACCTGATGTTCGGCCTCTACGACGACCACGAGGCCGGGCTGGTGGGCGCGCTCGAATACAACGCCGACGTCTTCACCGCGCCCAGCGTCGGGCGCTGGCTCGCGCTGTGGTACGAGATCCTCGACGCGGTGGTGGCGGAGCCGGAGACGCGGCTCTCGCAGCTGCCGCTGCCGGCCCCGCCGCCGGCCGCGCCGCCGCTGCCGGAGCCGGCGGCGCCAGCGCCAGCGGCGCAAGCGGTGCCAGCGGCGCCGGCGGCGCCGGAGGCGGCCCGGTGAGCGGCGGCACGGCGCCGGAGCCGGCCGCCGACCGCCTGGCCGCCCGCATCGCCAGCCTCACGCCCGAGCAGCGGGCGCTCTTCGAGCGGCTGCGCCAGGCGCAGCGTCAGGCGGCCTCCCTGCTCCGGCCGCCGCCCATCCCGCGCCTCTCCGGCGCCGGCGGCGAGGGCGACTGGCCGCTGTCGTTCGACCAGGAGCGGTTCTGGTTCGTCGAGCAGCTGTCGGCAAACCAGGCGGGGCTCAACATCACCGCCGCGAGCCGGATGCGCGGCGCGGTCTCGGTGCCGCTCCTGGCGGCGGCGCTCGAGCGGATCGAGCGCCGCCATGCCGCCTGGCGCACCAGCTTCCCCGCTGCACCGGCCCGTCGCCGGCCGCCGGGAAG
>JASLEW010000336.1 GCA_030150965.1 Thermoanaerobaculia bacterium
GCCTGCGCCAGCAGCTCGGCATCCTGGCGCACCAGGGCGATGCGGTGGAGGGCTAGGGCGATGCCGGCGGCACCGTGGTGGACCGAGGCCGCGGGCGGCGCCGGGAGCCCCCGGCGCCAGAGCGGACCGTCCGGCCGCAGGCGCGCGAGGGTCGCGGCGAGAAGCTCGGCCCCGGGGTCGGCGCGGCGGAGCGCCGCGCTCAGCCCCGGCCCGCTCGCGACGGCAGGCGGGATCGGCGCCGGCGCCGCGGCGCCGTCCACCGCCACTCCATCCAGCGCCGCGGCCAGGGCGGCGACGCTCGGGAAGCGGTCCTCCGGCCGCTTGGCCAGCGCGCGGCCGAGCACGGCTTCGAGCCCCGGCCAGGGGCGCTCGCCGCGCGCCGCGAAGGGCAGCGGCGGGCTGCCGGCGATCTGCCGCAGCAGGCTCTCGCGCTCCAGCGAGAAGTCGGCGTAGGGGGTGCCGGTCGCCATCAGATAGAGGAGGGCGGCGACGGCGTGCTGCTCGCCCAGGGCGGTGGGCGCGGGCAGCGCCGCCGGGCGCGTTCCGGCGAGGAGCGCCGCGGCGGCCTCGGGCTCGGAGCCGAAGGTCACGCCGGTCCGCCCGGCAGGCGCCAGGCCGGCCGGCGCCCCCGGCCAATGGGCGAACCCGTAGTCGATCAGCCAGACCCGGCCGTCCGCCGCCACCAGCACGTTGCCCGAGCGGACGTCGCCGTGCAGGACGCCGCGCGCGTGCAGGCGGGCGAAGGCGCCGGCCACCTCGCGGCAGAGGGCGAGGAGCGCCGGCCGCCCGGCGGCGCCGCCCTGGCGCAGCTCGCCGGCCGCGATCTGCGCCTCCACCCCCGGACACCACTCCTGCGCCAGGAAACGCCGCCCCTGCCAGCAGCCGCAGGCCACGAGCCGCGGCGCCACCGGCACGCCGCCGCCGCGCCCCAGGTGATCGAGGACGGCGGCCTCGCGCACCAGGCGCGCCGCCGCGCGGCGAGCCCCGGGGACGCTTGCCGCGTTGCCGGAGCTGACAGCGCCGACGGAGTCACGGGCGGCGCTGTCGGAGCCGCGAACGGCGCTATCAGCCCTGATGGCGCCGCTGTCGGAGCCGACGGCGCTGGCGCCGCTGGAGGCGCTGTAGCCACCGGCCCTGCCCGCGGCCGGGCGGGGCGCCGCCCGCGGCCAGGGGTGGCGCTCGATCTTGAGCGCCAGCTCCGCGCCGGCCGGCGCCGGGCCGCCCGCGCCCGGGCGGCGTGGGCGCACCTGGTAGACCTCGGTGTCCTCGAGGACCTGCACGCAGCGGACGACGCTGAGGCCGGCGATCCGCTCGCTGTCCTGCCACGAGGCCTCGATCCGGTCGCCGCCGGCCGCCGCGGCCTCGATCAGGAACCCCTCGCGCACCAGCTGCGTCAGCAGCGGATAGGCGGCGTCGAGCGTCGCCTCGGGGTCGAGGCCGTGCTCGCGGCTGTGGCGGAGCACCGCCTCCACCACCGAGGCGGGCGCCGCGAACTGCCGCAGCAGCGCGGCGGCCCGCGCGTCGATCACCCGGGAGGGGGTGCGCAGGCGCGGCCGGGTGAGCGCGAAATCGCCCGCCGTCCAGGTGAAGCGGCGCCGCACGTCCTCCGCCAAGCGCTCGACCGGCAGGATCAGCAGGTCGGCGGGCAGCACCAGCTCTCCGTTCGCCATCCGCCTCAGACCCCCTCGTCCAGGGACTGCCAGAGGCCGCCGGCAGGGACCCAGGTTGCGGGATCGACCCCCTCCAGGCGCACCCGCTCGACCGCGAAGCGCCAGGGCGCGAGGGCGGCCTCCGCGCGCACCGCCGCGAGCAGCGCCCGCGCCAGGCGGTCGGTCAGCCACAGCCGCCAGCTGGTCCGCTGCGGATCCCACCCCCCTCCGCCCAGGCCGGGCGGATCGACGCCCCACGACAGGAGGCCGCCGCTGCCGACCGCGGCGGAGAACGGGACCCCCTGCGGCGCCAGGCCCTCGAGCCGCTCGCCGAGCGCCGCCGCCGCCGCGGCAAGCCCCTCGAACGCCGGGAAGTAGGCGACGAGCTTGTCCGGCCGCAGCAGCCCGGCGGCGCCGGCCCCCACCTTGAAGCCCGGCGCCCCGGCCGCGGCGAGCCCGTCCAGGATCGCGCCGAACGCCTCGGGGAGCGCCTCGGCCGGGACCCCGACATAGAGCTTGTAGGTGGGGCGCCCGGTGGCGGCAGGGCCCGCCCCCCCGGAGAAGCTGGAGAGCCCGGCCGGCATCGCGGGCGAGCGCGACCGCCAGTGCAGCCAGACGGCGCCCGCCGCCGGCGGCTCCTCGTGCCAGAAGCGCGCCGCCAGGCCATGGCAGGCGCCGCCCGGGGCGACGCCCAGGTAGCCGCGGACCGCGGCCGGCGACGGCAGCGCCCGGCGCCAGGCCGGCGTGAGCGGGCGCCGGTTGTAGCCATAGAGGCGCAGCGACAGCTCCCGGGCCTCGATGCCGGGCAGCGTCCGCGCCAGCTCCTCGCCGTGGCGCAGGGCGGCGTGCGACAGCTCCGCCAACATCCCCGCAGCCCCCGCCGCGCCTTCGACAGCGGTTGGCGCCCCGACGAGCAGGCCCATCGCCGCGGCGCCCGAGACGAACCGGCCCGGGCCGCCGGCGGCGCCACCATCGCCTCCCGCGCCGGCGGCGCCGGCATCGCGGGCGTCGCTGGCACCGCGGGCGTCGCGGGCGTCCCCGGCATCGCGGGCATCGCGGGCGTCGCTGGAATCGTCGGTATCGCCGGCATCGCCCTCGATCTCCAGGACGCCGTCGGCCACCAGCCGCGCCAGCGCCGACCGCGCCGCGGCCTCGCCCAGGCGGGCGGTCACGTAGCCCGGCAGCGGCCCCGGCCGGGCCAGGGTCAGCACCAGGAGCGCGGTCTCGCGGTCCACCGCCTGGAGGCCCAGCCCGGAGCCCGGCCGCGGGCGCAGCACGCCGTAGTGGTCGGGAGCGCGCGCCAGGGCCGCCAGGCGGCGGCGGTCGCGCGCCGGCAGGCGGTCGAAGAGCACCAGCTCGAAGGCCGGGTTGGCGCGCAGCCGGCGCGCCAGCAGATCCGGCCGGAGGGCGCCGCCGAACGCGTTAAACTGCGGCGCCATGGCCTCCGGCACCACCGAGCGGGAGCTGCTGCCGAGCGACGACCCCAACCGCGACCTGGGCTTCGGCTCCTACGTGTCGCGCGAGAGCCGGCAGCGCCTGCTCAACCGCGACGGCAGCTTCAACCTGCGCCGCGAGGGCATTCGCCCCTTCGCCTCGCTCAGCCTCTACCACAACCTGCTCGGCATGTCGTGGCCCCGGTTCCTGGGCCTGGTGATCGCCGCCTACCTGGTGATCAACGCCGCCTTCGCCGGCATCTACCTGGCCTGCGGGCCGGGGGCGCTGCGCGGCGCCGGCGCGGCGGAGATGGGCGGCAACGCCTTCTGGCGCGCCTTCTTCTTCAGCGTCGAGACCTTCGCCACCATCGGCTACGGCCACATCAGCCCGGCCGGACTCGCCGCCAACGTCGTGGTGACGATCGAGTCGCTGTTCGGCCTGCTCGGCTTCGCCCTGGCCACCGGGCTGCTGTTCTCCCGCTTCTCGCGCCCCACCGCCAGGATCGCCTTCAGCGCCAGGGCGCTGATCGCGCCCTACCGGGGCGGCAGCGCCTTCGAGTTCCGCATCGTCAACGCGCGCACCAACCAGCTGATCGACGTCCAGTGCCGGGTGCTCTTCACCCGCTTCCCGCGGCAGGACGGCGAGCGCATCTACGTCCCGTTGACGCTCGAGCGGCCGCAGGTGACCTTCTTCCCGCTCGCCTGGACCATCGTGCATCCGATCGACGAGGCGAGCCCGCTGCGCGGCCTGACGCCGGAGGAGATGACGGCCTCGAACGCCGAGTTCCTGGTCCTCCTCACCGGCTTCGACGACACCTTCTCGCAGACCGTCCACGCCCGTTCCTCCTACAGGGCGAACGAGGTCGTCTGGGGCGCCTCGTTCACCACCATGTTCAACCCGCCGACCAGCGAGGGGATCCTGAGCATCGACCTTGGCCGGCTGGACGAGTTCCAGCGGGTGCCGCTGCCGGCCGCGCCGGCGCCGGCGGCCGCCGGCGGGCCGGAGCCTACGGGAGAGTAGCCGCCCGCGCCTCAGGCCGCATCGAGGGAGAAGACGAAGGCCGCCACCGCGCCCACCGCCTCGGCGAGGTTCTGCTCCTCGGTGCGGCCGGAGGAGCGGCGCGGCACCAGGGAGTGGTCGCCGTCCTCGATCCAGTGCACGCGGATGCCGGGCGCCAGGGCGTAGCCCGCGACCGCCTCGGGCCCGCCGAACGGATCGCGCGTGCCCTGCACGATCAGCGCCGGGGTGCGCAGCGCCGCCAGATGGGCGGTGCGCGGCGGCCGGCTGCTGCCCGGCGGCAGGAAGGGATAGCCCAGGCAGACCAGCCCGCGCACGCCGGCCTCGTCGGCGACGAGGCTGGCCATCCGCCCGCCGAGCGATTTGCCGCCGATGAACAGCCGGGAGGCGCCGCCCCGCCCGCCGGAAGCGGACGCCGCTCCACGCGCGCCCGCCGGGGGGCCGGCTCCGGCCGTGGCCGCCGCGCCGGCCCCGACCGCGCCGATCCCGCCGATCCCGCCGATCGCGCCGATCGCGC